>JBKPRV010000042.1:0-4499 GCA_046734715.1 Actinomycetota bacterium
AGCCCGGCCGCCGCGACCGCCGCGGCCCGCCGGCGGCCCCCGGCCACCAGCCAGCCGTCCCGCCAGGAGTAGCCGAGCTGGTGGCACCACAGCCACACCAGGCCCGAGCCGACCAGGGCGGGCAGGGGACCGCCGAAGTCGGTGCCGAGCCGGAGGGCGTCGGCGGCCAGGATGCCCGCGCCCATCGCGACCAGGACCCGGCCCCGATAGGCGGCGTGCAGCCGAGCGGTGACGGGCACGGCCAGGATGACCAGGGCGTAGACGCCGATGAACCACAGCGGCACGAACACCACCCGACCCCACTCGGTCACGCTGCGGCCCCCACCGGCCTGGACGGCCAGATCGAACGCGACCCAGCACGCCAGCCACGGCAGCAGCGGCTTGGTCAGGCGGGCCAGGCGGGAGCGCAAGAACCGGGCCGCGCCGGTCCCGTCCCGCTCGGTGGCCTGCCATCCGGCGAGGTTGGCGTAGCCGCCCACGAAGAAGAACACCGGCATGACCTGGAGCACCCAGGTGGCGGCCCACAGGCCGGGCACGTCGGCGATGGGGTTGGGCATGACCAGGCGCCCGTCCTGCCAGTGGGTGATGGACAAGGTCCAGTGCCAGGTCACCACGACGCAGATGCTGACGACCCGCATGAGGTCGACGACCCGGTCGCGGGAGGCGGGCGTGGCGTCGACGAGGGCGTCGACGTCGAGAGGGGCTGCGCTCATGGCTCGCCACCATCCGCTCCGGAGGGAGGCGCCACGATCCCGGGAACCCCCCAGCGCGCGGCGGGGAACCCCTAGCGCGATCGCCTGGGCGATCAGCGGCGGCTGCGGGGCAGGCGGGCGGCGGTGCCCTTGGCCTCGGGATCGAGGTCGGCCAGGTGGAACAGGGCGTCGCCCCGGTGCACGATCGGGTGCTGGGTGTGGCCGATGACGATGCCTCCGATGGGGGCCTTCATGGTGGCCCGGGCCCCGCCCACTGCGTCGGCGATGATCCCCAGCACGTCGCCCTCGGCCACCCGCTGGCCCGAGCGCACCGACGAGCGCAGGATGCCGGTCCGCCGGGCGCGCACCCAGGTGGTGTGGCGCACCAACATGGTCCGGCCCCGGGCGGGCACCGGCTCGGACGAGCGCATGCCCAGGTGGGCCAGCACCCGCATCACCCCCGCGGTGCCCGCCTCGATCACGTCGTCGTTGAAGCGGTGGGCCTCGCCGCCCTCGAAGACGACGACGGGGATGCCCCGGCGCTGGCACGCCTCGCGCAGCGAGCCGTCCCGCAGCGGTGAGTGGATGCTGACCGGCGCCCCGAACGCCTCCGCCATGGCCCGCGTGGCCCCGTCCTCGAGGTTGCCCCGGATCTGGGGCAGGTTGTAGCGGTGGTCGCTGCCGGTGTGCAGGTCGATGCCCATGTCGCACGCGGCCACCACGTTGGTCATGAACAGGTGGGCCAGCCGGGACCCCAGCGAGCCGTTGGCCGACCCGGGGAACGAGCGGTTGAGGTCACGCCGGTCGGGCAGGTAGCGGGTCTCGCCCAGCACCCCGAACACGTTGACGATGGGCGCCGCCACCAGCGTGCCCGCCAGCTGCCGGGGCCGGACCGCCTCCAGCACCCGGCGGATGATCTCGAGGCCGTTGAGCTCGTCGCCGTGCACCATGGCCGACACCCACAGCTTGGGGCCGGGCCGCTGGCCGTGGACGACCACGATGGGCAGCGTGAGCGAGGTGGCGGTCGGCAGGCGTGACACCTGCACTTCGACCAGCTCGCGCTGGCCCGGTCTGATGGTGGTGCCGGCGATGGTGACCGGCTCGTTCCGGGGGGCGCGCGCTCTTGGCATCAAGCTCGCGAGCGGCTTCGCCGGGGCTGGGCCGCGTGGCTCTTCTCGATCCACTCGATGATGCGGCGGGCCACATCGACTCCCGAGGTGGCCTCGATGCCCTCCAGCCCGGGCGAGCTGTTCACCTCCAGCACCAGCGGTCCGTGCTTGGAGCGGACCAGGTCGACGCCGCACACGTTGAGCCCCATGGTGCGGGCGGCCCGCACGGCCACGGCCCGCTCTTCGGGCGTCAGGCGGATCCGCTCGCCGGTGCCGCCCCGGTGCAGGTTGGAACGGAACTCACCGGGCGCGGACACGCGCCGCATGGACGCCACCACCCGGTTGCCCACGATGAAGGCCCGGATGTCGGCGCCGCCGGCCTCTTTGATGTACTCCTGCACCAGGATGTTGGCGTCGAGCTGGCGGAAGGCGGCGATGACCGACTCGGCCGCCTTGCGGGTCTCGGCCAGCACCATGCCCATGCCCTGGGTGCCCTCGGTGAGCTTGACCACCACCGGGGGGCCGCCCACGGTGTCGAGCAGGCCGTCGATGTCCTTCGTCGAGTGGGCGAAGCCGGTCACCGGCAGGCCGATGCCGTTGCGGGCCAGCAGCTGTAGGGCCCGCAGCTTGTCCCGCCCTCGGCTGATGGCCTGGGACTCGTTGGCGGTGAAGGTGCCCATCATCTCGAACTGGCGCACCACCGCGGTGCCGTAGAACGTGTGCGACGCCCCGATGCGGGGGATGACCGCGTCGACGTCGGTGAGCTCGACGCCCTGCAGCATCACCGCCGGCCGGTGAGCCGTGATGTTCATGTAGCACCGCAGGTAGTCGATCACCCTCACGCTGTGCCCGCGCGTCTCCGCCGCCTGGCGCAGCCGGGACGTGGAGTACAAGTTCGCGTTGCGCGAGAGGATGGCCAGCTTCATGCGGTGTCACGAGAGGTCAGACGGTGGCGGCGTCGAGATCCACCTGCGACGAGGGGGCGACTGTACTGCCCCCGCACAGGAAGGAACGTGCCGGGTCGATGACAAACCGGCGCCCGACCGCCTGGCGTCCCAGCAGCATGCGGAACCCCATCTCGTCACGCCGGGTGAGGGTGAGCTCGATGGGGAAGCGCTGGTCGCCCAGCACCACGCGCGTGCGGATGACCGGCCGCACCTCCAGCGCCCCGTTGCTCGATCGCACCGAGCGCACCGCCAGGAGCGGAGCCTCGGCCTCGACCGTGTAGTCCGTGTCCCGCTGGTGCGGGTGGAGCACGAACCGCACCCGCGGTCCCCGGGCGCCCTCGATGATCTCGATGTCCCAGGCGTGCAATGTGGACGACCGAGCGCCGCTGTCGATCTTGGCCTTGGTGGCCTCGACCCCGAGCAGCGGCAAGCTGACCCACTCGCGCCAGCCGATGGATGTCACACCCATGAGCCACGACGCTACCGGCGCCGACCCCCCTAAACGCACCATCCCCCCTCCCGGTGCCCTCCCCGCCCCGCTCCGTGGCCCTGCGTGTCGGCCCCTCGAGGCGGCTTCCGGCCCCTGATTCGGGTGCCGCAAGGGGTTGCGAATCGGGTGCGGCGGGGCGCAGCGCGGGCGGTCGGATGGCAGGCTGGTCGGGTGCACGTCCGCCCGCCCCGCTGGACCGTTCCCGTGTGGGGCCCGCGGGTGCGGATCAGCGTGGGGATGCTGGCGTGGCTCGCGGTGGCCGTCGCTCTGATCCCGGCCGTGGGCGAGTGGCGTGCCGCGGCGCCGCTGGCGTTGCTGGTGGCGGCGATGGTGTCCACCGCGGTGCACGAGGGGGCGCACGCCTGGGCGGCGCACCGGCTCGGGTACGAGGTGGGGTGGGTCGTCCTCGGCTCGCTGGCGGGCATGACGGCCTACCTGGGCCGCGACGACCGTCCGCTGGAGCGGGCCGCGGTCGCCCTGGCCGGCCCGGCCGCCAGCGCGGCGGTGGTCCTGGCCCTCCTGGCCGCCCGCGTGGCGGTCCCCGACGGGGGGCTCAGCCAAGCGGTGGTGGACGCCACGCTCATCCTCAACGCCCTGGCCTTGGTGGCGAACTTGATCCCGGTCGGCCACACCGACGGCGCCCTGTGCCTGCGCTGGCTGGTCCACCACGCCCGCCTGGGGCGCGCGGCGGAGTAGCCCCTACCCTGACGCGATGTTCCTCGGCGAGGACCTGCTGGCGTACCTGGTGCTGGCGCTGGGCGCGGCCATGGCCATCGGGAGCGCCGCCGCGCTGGTCCGCCCGCCCGAGTCGCCCAAGGAGGGCGAGCTGGCCCGGGCGCCCGTGGCCCGCAGCGTGGTGATGATCGCCTTGGGCACCCTGGCCGCGGTGTGGGCGCTGGCCAGCCTCCTGGCCGGCTAGCGGGTTAGCCGGTCAGGCGGCGGGCACCCGCTCCAGCTTGAGCCCGAGGGACTCCAGGGTCTCGAACGGGCGGTGGTAGCCCCGCTCGAGGTGGTGGATGCCGTGCAGCGTCGACGGCCCGTCGGCCACGGCCGCGGCGATGACCGACGAGAACCCGGCCCGCACGTCGGGGACGGTGACCTCGGCGCCCTGGAGCTTCGACACGCCCCGGACCACGGCGGAGTGCAGGGCGTTGGTGTCCTGGAACCGGCAGGCGGGCCCGCCGAGGCAGGTGTCGAACAGCTCGACCTCGGCGCCCATCACGGTGAGCGACTCGATGTAGCCGAGCCGGTCCTCGTAGAC
>JBKPRV010000043.1:0-4210 GCA_046734715.1 Actinomycetota bacterium
TTGAAGTCTCGTGGGCTCGGAGATGTGTATAAGAGACAGAGTTGAGCGAGTGGAGCATCTGCTCCTTCGCCTTGCGGTACAGGCGGGAGCGCTGGCCACGGTATCCGCTTGCCAGCTCGAGGGTGCTGCGGCGCTTCTTGTGGGCGTTGACAGCCCGCTTTACGCGTGCCACTTCGTTGGTCCTGTCGATCTCGGGGGCGGGAATGGCCGCCCAGGGGTCGGCTACGGGCTCGGTTTCGGTGCCGGAGTCCCGATCCTCCGGTCAGCGGCCGAGCAGTCGGCGTACGCGCTTGCGGTCAGCAGCGGATACCTCCGCGACCCCGTCCAGCCGCCGGGTCACTGTGCTCGGCTTCTTCTCCAGCTTGTGGCGCTTGCCACAGCGCTGGTGGGTCAGTTTTCCGCTGCCGGTCACCTTGATCCGCTTCGCGGCGCCGTTGTGGGTCTTGTTCTTCGGCATTGCCGTCCTTTATCCGTTTATCCGTTGCTGTCTCTACTCCGCCGGGTGGGACCCGTCGGCCGCGACCTCGGCCCGGTCGCCGGCCTGAACCCGGCCGCGGGGCTTGAGGGTCTTGTGCGGCGCCAACACCATGATCATGTTGCGGCCGTCCTGCTTTGGTGAGGCTTCGACGAAGCCGAGCTCGGCCACGTCCTCGGCCAGCCGCTGCAGCAGCCTGTACCCGAGCTCCGGTCGGGACTGCTCCCGGCCGCGGAACATGATCGTCACCTTGACCTTGTTGCCGGCACCAAGGAAGCGAACCACATTGCGCTTCTTGGTCTCGTAGTCATGAGTGTCGATCTTCGGGCGGAGCTTCTGCTCCTTGATCACGGTGAGCTGCTGGTTACGGCGAGCCTCACGTGCCTTCTGCGCGTTCTCGTACTTGTACTTCCCGTAGTCCATGATCTTGCAGACCGGCGGGCGGGCCTGCGGTGCCACCTCGACCAGGTCGAGATCAGCTTCCTGGGCCACCTTGAGCGCATCGTCGATGCGGACGATCCCGACCTGCTCCCCATTGGGGCCGACAAGGCGTACCTCCGGGACACGGATACGGTCGTTGATGCGCGGCTCTGTGGTGATTTGGCCTCCTAGGTTTGTTCGGTTCGCGCACGACCGCGAGCGATCGCCCCGTTCACAACGAAGGCCTCGGTGCGGTCATTCCGCACACGAGGCCCGCGCTCCGACCGAACCACGGAAACCGTGACCCAGTGACCGGACCCGGGCGGCATAACTGCTGGCACGGGTGGGAGCGGGGCTCCACTTGCCACTCACGCCCATACGGCATGAGCTGGTCGCGCCTAGCAGCGTACCAGGACAGACCGCACCAACCGCAGTGTGGAGCGACGGTTTCACGGACTGAAGGTTGCCTGCTAGCAAGCGGCGGCCGCGGCGGGATGCCGGGACGTTGACTCCGCCGGCTGCTCGACGTCACGGAGCACATGGCGCAGGAACTCGCCGGTGTAGCTGCCGGCCATCGCCGCCACCTGCTCGGGCGTGCCCTCAGCGATGACCATGCCGCCCCCCGAGCCGCCCTCGGGGCCGAGATCGATGACCCAGTCCGAGGTCTTGATGACGTCGAGGTTGTGCTCGATGACGATCACGGTGTTGCCCTTGTTCACCAGGCCGTTGATGACGCCGAGCAGCTTGTGGATGTCCTGGAAATGCAGGCCGGTGGTTGGCTCGTCGAGGATGTAGACGGTCTTGCCCGTCGAGCGTTTCTGCAGCTCGGAGGCTAGCTTGACCCGCTGCGCCTCGCCACCGGACAGCGTCGGGGCTGGCTGGCCGAGCCGCACGTAGCCCAGGCCGACGTCGACGAGCGTGCGCAGGTGCCGGTGGATGGCCGAGATCGGCTCGAAGAACGTCGCCGCCTCCTCGATCGGCATGTCGAGGACCTCGGCGATCGTCTTGCCCTTGTAGTGCACCTCAAGGGTCTCCCGGTTGTACCTGGCCCCCTTGCACACCTCGCACGGCACGTAGACGTCCGGCAGGAAGTTCATCTCGATTTTGATCGTGCCGTCGCCGGCGCACGCCTCGCAGCGGCCGCCCTTGACGTTGAATGAGAACCGGCCCGGCTGGTAGCCGCGCACCTTGGCCTCGGCGGTGGCGGCGAACAGCTTGCGGATGTGGTCGAACACACCGGTGTAGGTCGCCGGGTTGGACCTGGGGGTGCGCCCGATCGGTGACTGGTCGACCCGCACGAGCTTGTCGAGGTGATCCAGCCCGGTGACCCTGATGTGGCGGCCGGGGACCTGCCGCGCGCCGTTGAGCTTGTTCGCCAGCACGGTGGCCAGGATGTCGTTGACCAGCGTCGACTTGCCGGAGCCGGAGACGCCGGTGACGGCGACCAGGCAGCCGAGCGGGAACTGGACGTCGATGGCGCGCAGGTTGTGCTCCCTGGCGCCGACGACGGTAAGGATCCGCTTGCGGCTGACCGGCCGGCGGCTGCCGGGCACCGGGATCTCCCTGCGGCGTGACAGGTAGGCGCCGGTCACCGACTCGGGGTTGGCCAGCAGCTCGGCGTACCGGCCGCTGTGCACGATCCGCCCGCCGTGCTCGCCGGCGCCCGGCCCGATGTCGACGATCCAGTCGGCGGTGCGGATGGTGTCCTCGTCGTGCTCGACCACGATCAGCGTGTTGCCCAGGTCGCGCAGCCTGGTCAGGGTGCCGATCAGCCGGTGGTTGTCCCGCTGGTGCAGCCCGATCGACGGCTCGTCGAGCACGTACAGCACGCCGACCAGCCCGGATCCGATCTGCGTCGCCAGCCTGATGCGCTGCGCCTCGCCACCGGACAGGGTGCCGGCCGCCCGGTCCAGCGACAGGTAGTCGAGGCCGACGTCAAGCAGGAAGCCAAGCCTGGCCTGCACCTCCTTGAGTACCCGGCCGGCGATCATCGCCTCCCGGTGGCCCAGCGTCAGCCCGTTGAGAAACCCGGCGCAGTCGGCCACCGACAGCGCGCGCACCTCGGCGATCGACTTCTCGCCGAGCTCGCCGTGCTCGAGGGTGACGGCGAGGATCTCCGGCTTGAGCCTGGTGCCCTGGCACGCGGGGCAGGGCACCTCCCGCATGTAACCCTCGTACTTCTCGCGCATGCTGTCGGACTCGGTGGCGTCGACCCGCCGCTCCAGGAACGGCACGACGCCCTCGAAGTTGGCGTAGTACGAGCGCTCCCGGCCGTACCGGTTGCTGTATCGGACCTGTACCTGCTGGTCAAGGCCGTACAGCACGGCCTTCTGCACCTTGGCGGGCAGCTTGCGCCATGGGGTGTCCATCCGGAAGCCGATGGTCTCCGACAGCGCCTGCAGCAGCCTGGTGAAGTACTCGGCGGTCTGGCCGGTGTTCCACGGCGCGATGGCACCGTCGGCGAGCGAGCACTCGTCGTCGGGCACGACGAGCTCCGGGTCCACCTCCTTGCGGCTGCCCAACCCGACGCACTCCTGGCAGGCGCCGTATGGCGAGTTGAACGAGAACGAGCGCGGTTCGAGCGCCTCGAACGACAGCCCGTCATAGGGACACGCCAGATGCTCGGAGAACGTGCGCTCGCGGTGCGGATCGTGCTCGTCCAGGTCGACGAACTCGAGCACGACCAACCCGTCGGCCAGCCGCAGCGCCGTCTCCACGGAATCGGTCAGCCGCTGTTTCGCCGTCGACTTGACGGTCAGCCGGTCGATCACGACCGCGACGTCGTGTTTCTCCTGCTTCTTCAGCTTCGGCGGATCGGTCAGCGGGTGCACCACGCCGTCGACCCGGACCCGGCTGTAACCCTGGGACTGCAGGTTGGCGAACAGATCCGCGTACTCGCCCTTGCGGCCGCGCACCACCGGCGCCAGTACCTGGAACCTGGAGCCGCCCTCCATGGCCAGCACCTGGTCGACGATCTGCTGCGGGGTCTGCCGGCTGATCGGCCGGCCGCACTCGGGGCAGTGCGGCTTGCCGGCTCGCGCGTAGAGCAGCCGAAGATAGTCGTAGACCTCGGTGATCGTGCCCACCGTCGAGCGCGGGTTGCGCGAGGTGGACTTCTGGTCGATCGACACCGCCGGCGACAGGCCCTCGATGAAGTCGACATCCGGCTTGTCCATCTGGCCGAGGAACTGGCGTGCGTAGGCCGACAGGGACTCGACGTACCGCCGCTGGCCCTCCGCGAAGATCGTGTCGAAGGCCAGGCTCGATTTCCCGGAGCCGGACAGCCCGGTGAACACGATGAGGCTGTCCCGCGGC
>JBKPRV010000044.1:0-11822 GCA_046734715.1 Actinomycetota bacterium
GTTCTTCGACGAGGCCGACTCGCTCGGCAGTCGGGGCGGCGCGGTCACCGGCCCCGTCCAGATCTTCTCGCCGTGGGCCGACGGCGTGACCGACCACCTGCGCTGGCTGTCGCCCGAAGGACGCGCCGTCGTCCTGTCGTCCGCCAACACCGACGTGGGGGCGGCGGAGCCGCCCGGCCGCATCCGGGACGGGATCATCATGGGCGGGATGGGGGGCGGCGGCATGGGCACCCTGCAGGCCCTGCTCTCGCAGATCTCGGGCCTGAAGAAGCCTCGCGGCATCATCAACCGCTACGGCCGCCGCATGCTGGGCATGAAGCCGAAGCCGCCGCCCAAGTACCGGATCCTCATCATGATGGCCACCAACATGCCCGAGGCGCTCGATCCCGCACTGCTGCGGCCGGGGCGCATCGACCGCATGTACAAGGTCGGCTACCCCTCCAAGGAAGGCCGCAAGCGCACGTTCGAGGGCTACCTCGACAAGGTGTCGCACGAGCTCACCGACGAGGACGTCGAGAAGCTCGCCACCATCACGCCCTATGCCACGGGCGCCAGCATCCAGGACATGGTGAACGAAGCGGTGATCAACGCCATCCGGGAGGGCCGCGACGTGGTCACCTGGGGCGACATGATGGCGGCCAAGCACCTGAAGGAGCTGGGCCCGCCCGAGGACGTCGAGTACATCGAGCGCGAGCGCCACGCCATCGCCGTCCACGAGGCGTGCCACGCGGTAGCCGCCTACCAGTCCCGCGGTCACATGACGATCGACCTCGCCACCATCGAGAAGGGCGGGAACTACCTCGGCATGGTGTCGAGCGTGAAGCCGGAGGACCAGTTCACCACCTGGCGCAGCGAGTTCGAGTCCGACATCACGGTCGCCCTGGCTTCCCTCGCAGGCGAGCGGATGTTCTTCGGCGGCGACAACTCGTCCGGCGTGATGGGCGACCTGGAGAAGGCCACCTCCCTCGCCATCATGATGGAGGGCTACTGGGGCATGGGGCAGACCATCGCCTCGCACGGCGTCAGCCGCCGGCTCGGCGTCGGCGGGGGTGGCGGCGGTGCCCCCAAGCCCACCGACGAGGAGGACCAGCGCGACCTGCTCAAGGGCAACCTGGGCGAGCGCATCGAGGACAACCTGGCCCGGCTGTTCGGTGAGGCAGAGACCCTGCTGGCCGAGAACCGGGCCCAGGTGCTGCGGCTGGCCCACGCGTTGGAGACGCACAAGACCATCGCCGGCGACGACGTGATCGCCGTCATCGAGGGCCGGCGCGGCCCGCTCATCGACGGCAGCGTCTACGACAACGACCGGTTCGTGCAGGCCATGGAGGCGTTCCACACCGCGGTGATGCACGCCAAGAACGCCCACGAGAAGGTGGCGATCCCACTGCCGAAGGCCTACGGCGATGACATCGAGGACGAGCCCGTGGCGGCGGCCGTGCCCGGGGGCAATGGCAGTGGGTCGACGGGCGAGCGGCTCCCGGAGTCGGGCGCGGCCAAGCCGGCCCCGCCGGGAGGCAACGGGTCCGACTAGCCGTCCCTGCCCTCAGCGGTGGTGCTCACACCTTCACGGTGCGGTGCGTCGCGGGGTCGGCGTTGCTGCCGATGTGGAGGCGGACCGTGCCGCCGTGGCGGCTCGCGGTGCGGCCCAGCATGTCCGGCGTGAGCTCGAACTCGACGTTGGCGACCATGCCCGGGGCAACCGTGACCCGGCGGAAGGCGCGCAGGGTGCGTAGGGGCCGCGGGTCGGATCCCCGGGCCTCGTCCAGGTAGACCTGCACGACCTCGTCGCCCGGCCGGGTGCCGGTGTTGACCACCGGCACCGTGAGCTGGACCCGGCCATCGGCCGCCTCCCGCACGGTGATGCGGCCGTGCTCGAAGGTCGTGTAGGACAGCCCGTAACCGAACGGGTAGGCGGGGGAGCGGCCGGTGGCCTCCATCAGCCGGTAGCCGTAGAGGGAGCCGAAGCGCACGGCCCGTCCAGAGCCCAACGGCGGGAGCTGTTCCGAGGCCCGGGGCCAGGTGCAGGGCAGGCGGCCGCCCGGGGTCACCTCGCCGAACAGCGCCCGCGCCACCGCGGTGCCGCCCTCGGCGCCGGGGTACCAGGCCATGACGATGGCGCCGGCCTGCTCTCGCCACGACTCGGCCACGATGGGGGCTGCGCCCACCAGCACCACGATGGTGCGGGGATTGGCCGCCGCCACCGTGCGGATCAGCGCCTCCTCGGCGGGCGGGAGCGTCAGCGTGCGGCGGTCGCGGCCGCGCCCCGTGGGCCACTCGCCCGCGTCGCGGACCTCGGGACCGGCCACCACCACGGCCACGTCGGCCGCGGCGGCTGCCAGCCAGGCGCCTTCCAGGTCGGAGCCGTCCTGAGGGTCGAGGTTGATGACGAAGCGCTCGGACATGGACCGCAGCCCGTCCAGGATCGTCACCACCGGCGACCGCTCGGCCCTCCCCGCGGCCAGCGGCCCGGCCGCCCGCGCCCCGAGCACCGCCATGGACGCCACCTCGGCGCCGTCGAGCGGCAGCACGGGGTGGCCGGCGGCGGGCCCGATGCGCACGGTCTCGTTGCGCAGCAGCACCAGCGAGCGCTCGGCCACCTCTCGCGCCAGCGCCCGGTGGGCGGCGCCGCCCAGGGCCGCGGGCGTGTAGCGCTCGGGCTCGCCCAACGGGCCCGTCCGGTCGGCGAACCACACCTGGCGGCGCATCACCCGCAGGGCGGCGTCGTCGACCCGGCCGGCCGCTAGCCGGCGGAAGCGCACCAGCCGGGCGAGGTTGCGGAACCGCCAGGCGAACGGCATCTCGACGTCCAGGCCGGCGGCCATGGCCTGGGCCGAGCGCACCCCGAGCACGAACCCGCTCAGCGTGAACCCGTCGAAGTCCCACTCGTCCTTGAGGATCTCGGTGAGCAGGCGGCGGTCGTGGCCGCAGCGCTCGCCGTCCAGGCGGTGGTAGGCGGTCATCACCGCGGCGACGCCCGCCTCCACGCAGCGGCGGAAGGGCGGCAGGTAGTGGTCGCGCAGGTCGTCCTCGTCTACGTGCACGTCGAGCCGGTAGCGGCCGTCCTCGACCGACGCCGCCACCAGGTGCTTGACGCTGGCCATGACGTGGCGCTGGGCGCCCCGGGTGAGCGCCGCGCCCATCTCGCCCACCAGGTACGGATCCTCGCCGAACGTCTCGTGCGCCCGGCCGGCCCCGGGGTGGCGCAGCAGGTCGACGCACACGCCGCCGTAGAGGTTGGCGCCGACTGCCCGGCACTCGACGCCGAGCGCGTCCCCCACCCGGGCCTCCAGGCCGGGGTCGAACGTGGCCCCCCGCCCGATGGGCATCGGGAAGGCCGTGGCGCCCGGGGCATCGACCCCGCCGGCCCCGTCGACGTAGCGGAGCCCGGGCACGCCCAGGCGGGCCACCTCGCCCGCCACCCAGACGTGCTGGTCGCCCCGCAACATGGGCCGCAGGCCGTGCCGCAGCGACACCGCCCCGGTCAGGAGCTGGACCTTCTCGTGCTCGGTCATCTGCTCCAGCAGCGCCCGGGCGCGGGTGTCCACGTCGCCGCCCTCGGTGGCCGCGGGGTCGTCCAGCCGGCCCCACACCGGCGGAGCCGGCGGCGGTGGCGGCTTCGGCTCGGCCCGCACTGCCAGCAGCACAGGGTCGGCCACGAGGGCGTCGATGTCCTCGGACGCGTCGGTAGCTTGCGGATCCCCAGTGGCCACGACTCCGAGGGTACGCCTACGGCACCGCTCGTACACTCCCGCCATGGCCGACACCGACGTCCCCGGTGCGAGCGGTCCCGTGGCCCCCACCAACGTCCTGGTGGTCCTGCTCGACTCGCTCAACCGCCACATGCTGGGCAGCTACGGGGGCACCGAGTTCGCCACCCCCCACCTCGACGCCTTCGCCGCCCGGGCCACCCGGTTCACGCGTCACGTCACCGGGTCCCTGCCGTGCATGCCCGCCCGCCACGACATCCTGTGCGGGGCGCTCGACTTCCTGTGGAAGCCGTGGGGCTCGATCGAGCTGTGGGAGCGGCCCATCACCGCCGACCTCCGGGCCGCGGGCGTGACCACCATGCTGGTCAGCGACCACCCCCATCTGTTCGAGACCGGGGGCGAGAATTACCACACCGACTTCGCCGGCTGGGACTACGTGCGGGGCCACGAGGGCGACCCGTGGCGCACCTACGTGGACACGTCGTGGGTGGGCACGCCCGCGCCGCCGGCCCGGGACGGGGGCTGGTTCTTCCGCAAGACCTGGGGCACCGACGTCCAGATCGACCGGGCGTACGACCGCAGCCGCACGTTCTTCCGGGCCGAGGCCGACTATCCGGGGCCCCGCACCATGGCGTCGGCCGCCGACTGGCTGCGCCGGGCCGCGCCGCACCACGACCGGTGGCTGCTGTTCGTGGACGAGTTCGATCCGCATGAGCCGTTCGACACCCCGCCGCCGTGGCTCGGCCGCTACGAGGACGAGCCCTGGGAGGGCGAGCTGGTCATCTGGCCGCCCTACACCGTCGGCGGGGTGGCCAAAGGCCTGATCAGCGAGGCCGAGGCGCGCCACATCCGGGCCAACTACGGGGCCAAGCTGTCGATGATCGACCACTGGTTCGGCCAGGTGGTGGCCGCGCTGGACGACGGCGACCTGTGGGACACCACCGCGGTCGTCGTGTGCACCGACCACGGCCACTACCTGGGTGAGACGCGGGGTGGGGCCGACATCTGGGGGAAGCCGGGTGTCCCTCAGTTCGAGCCGCTGGGCCACGTGCCGCTGCTGGTCCATTGGCCGGGCGGGGCGGGCGGCTCCACCTGCGACGCCCTCACCACCAGTGTCGACCTCCACGCCACCCTGGCCGACGTGTTCGGCGTCCGGCCCCGCCAGCGCACCCACGGGACCTCGCTGCGGCCGCTGCTGGAGGGGACGGCCACCTACGTCCGGGACTGGGCGGTGGGCGGCGTGTGGGGCAACTGGGTGCAGGTCACCGACGGCCACCGCAAGTACGCCCGGGCCCCGGTGGACGGCAACCGCCCGCTCTCCATGTGGTCGAACCGCTGGTCGACCATGCCGCTCCACCTGGCGGGCGTCGAGGACCTCCCGCCGCCCGACGAGCGTGCCGAGCTGGCATTCATGCCCGGCTCCACCGTGCCGGTCATCCGCCAGCCTTTCGGGCCCGGAGACCGCCTGCCGTACTGGGCCGCGGGTCGGGCGCTGTCCCACCACCTCTACGACGTCGACGTCGACCCCGAGGAGGGGGAGAACCGGATGGGGGAGGCCAAGGTCGAGCGCGACATGCTCGACCTGCTCCGCACCGCGCTGGACGAGCTGGAGGCGCCCGCCGATCAGTACGCCCGGCTCGGGCTCGGCTAGCTAGCCGAGGGGCTGCGGGCCCCGCAGCAGCCGGCCGGGACGGGCGCCGGTCGACTCGTCGTTCTCCCGGACCACCTCGCCCCGCTTGACCGTGGCCGCGTAGCCCCGGGAGCGCTGGATCAGCCGGCGGCCGCCCGCGGGCAGGTCGTACACGATCTCGGGGGCCTCGATGGCGAGGGCGTCGAAGTCGATGACGTTCACGTCGGCCAGGTAGCCGGGCGCCAGCAGGCCGCGGTCGTCGAAGCCGTACAGGGCGGCGGTGCGCCGGGTCTGCAGGTGGACGGCCTGCTCCACGCCCAGGCGATCGCCCCGGGACCGGTCCCGCACCCAGTGGGTCAGCATGTACGACGGCAGCGAGGCGTCGCACAGGATCCCGCAGTGGGCCCCACCGTCGCCGAGGCCGAGCACGGTCGACGGATGGACCAGCATCTCGTGCAGGGCGTCGAAGTCGCCGTGCGAGTAGCCCAGCAGCGGCAGGTAGAGCAGGCCCTGGCCGTCCTCGCTCATCAGGTGGTCGTAAGCCACGGCCTCGGGCGTGGTGCCCTCCCGGGCCGCCACGGCCTTCAGGCTCTCCGAGGGCGCCGGCTCGTACTCGGGCGGGTCCCCGAGCGGGAACAGCTTGTGGTACGAGGAGGTGAGGAAGGCGGCGATGCCCTCCAGCTGCGGCCGCTCGGCCAGCATGGCGTCGCGCACCTCGGGGGTGCGCAGCCGGGCGAGGCGCTCCTCCCGGGGCAGGCCGGCGATGGCCTGCCAGGTCTGGTGGAACAGGAACGGGTTCGCGGTGGTGTCCCAGCCGAGGAGGATGCAGGCGGGCCGGCCCGCCACCTGGGGGACGATGCGGGCGCCCTCGGCCGACGCCTGGTCCGCCAGCTCGATGAGCCGGCGCCAGTGCTCGGGCCGGATGTCGTCCTGCAGGCAGTTGAACGTGACCGGGCGGCCGGACTCGCGCGCCACGGCGGCCATCCAGGCGAACTCGGCGTCGGCGTCGAACATGTCACTCGCCAGCTCGAACACGCCCGCCCCGGCCCGGCCGAGGCCGCGGCCGATGGCGATGAGCTCGTCGGCGCTGGCCAGGGTGCCTTCGGCCAGCTCGCCGTCCTTGGCCCGGTGCAGGATCGTGCGGGTGGTCGAGAACCCCGCGGCCCCCGCCTCGACCGCTTCCTGGACCAGCTTGGCCATGAGCTCGATCTCGTCGGCGGTCGCCTCGGCGTTGGCGCCGCCCCGCTCGCCCATCACGTAGGCCCGCACGGCGCCGTGGGGGACCAGCGCGCTGACGTCGAGCACCCGGGGCATGCGCTCGAGCTCGTCGAGGTACTCGGGGAAGGTCTCCCAGTTCCAGGTCATGCCTTCGTCGAGGGCGGTGCCGGGGATGTCCTCGACGCCCTCCATGAGCTGGATGAGCCACTCCCGCTTGGCCCGGTGGGCGGGAGCGAAGCCGACCCCGCAGTTGCCCATCACGATGGTGGTGACGCCGTGCCAGCTCGACGGGGTGACCTCGGGATCCCACGTGACCTGGCCGTCGTAGTGGGTGTGGATGTCTACGAAGCCCGGCGTGACCAGGCGGCCGCCCGCGTCGATCTCGCGCCGGCCATGCTCCTCGACCCGGCCCACCGCCGTGATGCGCTCGCCGTCGATGGCGACGTCGGCGGTGCGGGCCGACCCCCCGGACCCGTCGACGACGGACCCGTTGCGGATGACCAGGTCGTGCATAGCCCCTCCCCGTTCACGAACGCCTGACACAGGTGTCATCGACCAGCCAACACCACCTTGACCGCGCGGTCAAGGTGGTCTCGGTTGGTGGCTGCCGCCGATAACTGTCACACCCCGTTCGTATCGTCCGGGCCATGGATCTGTGGTGCCCGCCCCGCAACATGCCCCACCTGTACGAGTGGTGGCGTCCCCTCGTGCAGGCCGGCGCCCGGGCGCGCTCCGAGCACCTGCCCTGGTCCGTCCACCTCGACGAGTTCCGGCTGGTCGGCCGGGTCAGCGAGGGCACTCGGCGCGACGTGTGGATCTACGAGCACGTCCCCAACGGCGGCTCGCTGTGCGTCGACCTCGCCGGCGAGTCCTACCGCTTCGTGGCCGCGCCGGGCGACCCCACCAACGGGCGGTTCGTCCCCTGCAAGCTGGCCACCGCGCTCCGCCGCGCCGGCCTCCCCCGCACCGTCCCCGCCGCCCGTTACGAGCCCCCGGAGTCCAAACCCCGCGCCGCCGCCGTCCCCGAGTCGCCCCGCGACGTGGCCCCGCCGCGGGTCGTGCGGCGGGGCCATCTGTCGCTGGTCTGATGCTGTCCGTTGTGCGCAGGGCCCACCGCTGGCATCATGTGATGGCGTTCACAAGGGGCCGAGCTCGGGGGGTGCGCAGTGCACGTGGTCGAATCGAGCTACCCGCTCGACGGTGTCCGCTCGGCCACGACGGGCCCGCAGGAAGCGCTGGTGCTGCGGGCGGTCGACGTCCTCGGTGCCGATCCGCGGATCCTGGCGGGCTACCTCGTCGGCGGGTTCGCGGTCGGGCAGGGTGACGCCTACAGCGATGTGGACTTCCAGTTCCTGGCCTCCGACGATGCCACCGGCGACCTGGCCGAGAGTTGGACCGAGCTCCTCCCGCGCATCGCCCCGCCCGCCCACGTGTCCCCGTTCCCCGGGGCGATCGGCGGGTCGGTGATCACACCCGACTGGCTCCACTACGACATCGTGATCCACCCCGTGAGCGCGGTCGACGTGGCCACGGTCGAGGGCATGGTGCCGCTGTTCGACAAGGCCGGTCTCCTGCCCGACGGTCCGGTGCCCCGGCCCGATCGGCGGCGCGAGCCGTTCTACCCCGAGTTCGCGGTGCACCACTTCCTCTACATGCTCGGGAACATGGTGTCGGTCGTCGGCCGCAACGAGCCGATCCCGCTCACCAACGGCGTGATGCTCGTACGGGACATGTGCCTGGTCCGTCTGTTCCTCGCCGAGAACGGCTGGGAGACCACGCGCGAGCACGCCTTCGGCAACCCGTTCCCGTTCACCAAGCGCCTGCGCACCTACCTGGACGACGAGCAGAACGCGCTGCTGGCGTCGCTGCCTCCGCTGACGGCCACCATCGATGCGGGCATCGATGGCTACGTCGCCCTGGCCCGCATCTTCCTGCCCCGGGCCCGAGCGCTGGCCGCCCGCACGGGAGCCACCTGGCCCGAGGCGTACGAGCGCGCCAGCGTCGGATACTTCGAGCGCATGCTCGGAGTGTCCCTGGACCTCCCTCGCGGGGGCCTGGGCTAGTCGCCGAAGTGCCCGGCGGGGATCTGGCCCATCTTGCCGGACTGGTAATCCTCGAACGCCTGCACCAGCTCGTCCCGGGTGTTCATCACGAACGGGCCGTACTGGGCCACGGGCTCCTTGATGGGCAGCCCTCCGAGCAGCAGCACCTCGAGGTTGGGGGTGTGGGAGTCCTGGGTGTTGTCCGCCGCCAGCACCAGGTGGTCGCCGGGGCCGAACGCCGCCAGGTTCCCGGTGCGCACCGGCCGGCCCTCGCTGCCGACCGTGCCCTTCCCGGCCAGCACGTAGACGAGGGCGTTGAAGTTGGGCGACCAGGGCAGCACCAGCCGGGCACCGGGGGCCACGGTGGCGTGCACGTAGGTGATGGGCGTGTGGGTGATGCCCGGCCCCTCGTGCTCACCCAGGCGACCGGCGATCAGGCGCAGCAGCACGCCGCCGTCGGGCGAGCGCAGCAGCTTGACCTGGCCGCCCCGGATGTCCTGGTAGCGGGGGTCGACGAACTTGTCGGCCGCGGGCAGGTTCACCCACAGCTGCACGCCGTGGAACAGGCCGCCGCTGGTCACGAGCTCCTCGGGCGGGCGCTCGATGTGGAGGATGCCCGAGCCCGCGGTCATCCACTGGGTGTCGCCGTTGGTGATGAGGCCGCCGCCGCCGGTCGAGTCCTGGTGCTGGAAGGTCCCGTCGATCATGTAGGTCACGGTCTCGAAGCCGCGATGGGGGTGCCATGACGTGCCCCGGGGCTCGCCCGGCGCGTAGTCGACCTCACCCATCTGGTCCATGTGGACGAACGGGTCGAGCAGGTGGCGGGGCATGCCGGCGAAGGCGCGCCGCACCGGGAAGCCCTCGCCCTCGAACCCGGCGGGCGCGGTCGTCACCGACAGCACCGGCCGCTCGACCGAGGCCTCGGGATCGGGCTCGGCGGCTGCGGGGAGCGTGAGGGGATCGTCGACAGTGATGGCGGGCATCTGGTCTTCCTCCTGATCTTCCCCCAGAAGAACAAATTGTCCGCGCAAGTATTCCGGCGCGGCCGGTGGGTCAGTCGCGGCGCCGGGTCTGGCGCACGAAGCCGCCGAGACCGAACACCATCAGGGCGGCTCCGGGCACGATCACCCAGAGCCCGAGGATCAGGCCGTTGGCCAGCGTCGCCCCGCCCAGGCCGATGGCGAAGGGCCACACGCTGGCGTGCGGCAGGTAGTGCTCGTGGACCTCGGCCGGGGGCTCGGCCGCGGCCGGCCCCTCGCCCCGGAGGCCGAGCCAAAGGTAGAGCGCCACCCACGCGGTCAGCACGACGGTGAGCGCCAGCAGCAGGACGCCCGCGTACTCGTCGTGCGCCACCACCCAGTAGATGGCGGCCATCACCGCCACCACGACGGCGATGGCGAAGAACACCCGCCAGGGCACCGCCCGGTCGTCGACCAACCGCCGGCCCCCGTGCCCCCGCGGCTCCTCCGGCACCTGCGGCTCCAGCCCGCTCATGTCTGGCCGTCCCCGTGGGTGCCGGCCGGGGCGGGCTCAGGGTGGTGCAGGTCCCAGACCGGGCGGGGCGAGCGGATGGGCGGGAGCGGCCCGGTGAAGTTCTCCGGTGGGGGCGGGGACGTGGTGGCCCACTCCAGCGTGTGCCCTTCCCAGGGATCGTCCCCGGCCACCGTGCCCAGCTTCCCCCGCAACGTCTGCACCGCGTTCCACAGGAACGGGAGAATCGACGCCCCCAGCAGGAAGGCGCCCAGCGTGGAGATCTGGTTGAGCCCGGTGAACCCGTCGTCGTCGAAGTAGTCGGCCACCCGCCGGGGCATGCCCTCCAGCCCGAGGATGTGCTGCACGAAGAACGTGATGTGGAACCCCACCAGGGTCATCCAGAAGTGCACGTTGCCCCAGCGCTCGTCCAGCAACCGGCCGGTGATCTTGGGCCACCAGTAGTAGATCCCTCCGAAGAGGGAGAACACCGCGCCCCCGAACAGCACGTAGTGCATGTGGGCCACCACGAAGTAGCTGTCCTGCACCTGGAAGTCGATGGGGGCGGACGCCAGCATCACGCCGGTCAGCCCGCCGAGCAGGAAGGTGAACAGGAAGCCCAGGGCGAACAGCATGGGGGTGGGGAACACCAGGCTTCCGCCCCACATCGTGCCGATCCAGTTGAAGAACTTCACGCCGGTGGGCACCGCGATCACCATGGAGAAGCCGATGAAGAACGGGTTCACCACCGCGCCGGTCGTGAACATGTGGTGGGCCCACACGCCCACCGAGTACGCCGCGATGGCGATGGTGGCGAAGACGAGGCCGGCGTAGCCGAAGACCGGCCGCCGGGAGAACACGGGGAGGATCTCGGTGACCACGCCGAAGAACGGCAGCACCAGGATGTAGACCTCCGGATGCCCGAAGAACCAGAACAGGTGCTGCCACAGGATCGGCGCCCCGCCGTTGGTGGCGTCGTACACGTGCGCCCCGAGCTGGCGGTCGGCGAGCAGCATGGCCGCCGCGGCCGAGATCACGGGGAACACCGTGAGCACGAGGATCGAGGTGACCAGCATGTTCCACGTGAAGATGGGCATGCGGAACATGCGCATCCCCGGTGCCCGCATGCAGATCACCGTGGTCACGAGGTTGACCGAGGCGAGGATGCCGGACACGCCGATGAGGGCCACGGCGATGATCCACAGGTCGTTGCCGAGCCCCGGCGAGTAGAGGCTGTCCGACAGCGGCGTGTAAGCGGTCCAGCCGAAGTCGGCGGCGCCGTCGGCGGTCAGGAAGCCGGTGAGCAGCGTGATGCCGCCGAACAGCAGGAACCAGTAGGACAGGGCGTTGAGCCGAGGGAACGCCATGTCCCGGGCGCCGATCTGGAGCGGCACGAAGTAGTTGGCCAGCCCGGTCACCATCGGCATCACGAACAGGAACACCATCGTGGTGGCGTGCATCGTGAACATCTCGTTGTACAAACCGGCGCTGAGGAACGTGTTGTCCGGCTGGGCCAACTGCGTGCGGATCGCCAGCGCCTCGATGCCACCGAGGAGGAAGAAGAACAGCGCGGTGGCGCTGTACATCAGGCCGAGCTTCTTGTGGTCGACGGTGAACAGCCACGACTTCCAGCCGCTGCTGCTGACCGGGCGCCCGAAGACGCCGAGGGCGGAGCCGTTGCTGACGAAGGTCGGTTGGACGGGCGTCGTACCTGCGTGTCGTTCGAGGACGGTCATGCGGGATGCTCCTTACTTC
>JBKPRV010000045.1:0-8202 GCA_046734715.1 Actinomycetota bacterium
GCGCACGAACCCCCGCCGCCCGTTCGTGGCCATCCTCGGCGGGTCCAAGGTGAGCGACAAGCTCAAGGTCATCGAGGCGCTCCTGAGCGTGGCCGACCAGCTGCTGATCGGCGGCGGCATGTGCTTCACCTTCCTGGCCGCGCAAGGGGCCTCCGTTGGGGACAGCCTGTTCGAGGAGGACATGGTGGGCGCCTGCCGCTCGCTGCTGGACGAGCACGGCGACCGGCTCGTGCTCCCGTCCGACATCACCGCCCTGGGCCCGGGCGGCGAGCTGATGCGGCCCGAGGCGGGCGGCGACGTCCGCCAGCTGGGCACCAACGTGCCCGCGGGCTGGAAGGGCGTCGACATCGGCCCCGGCACCGCGGCCGAGTTCGGCGAC
Source organism: Actinomycetota bacterium (assembly GCA_046734715.1). Taxonomy (GTDB): domain Bacteria; phylum Actinomycetota; class Acidimicrobiia; order Acidimicrobiales; family VFJN01; genus ZC4RG19. The sequence continues at coordinate 380 of JBKPRV010000045.1, forward strand.
CGGGTGGCGGAGGCCCGCACCGTGTTCTGGAACGGGCCCATGGGCGTGTTCGAGGACCCCCGCTTCGAGGCCGGCACCCGGGCCGTGGCCCAGGCGGTGGTGGACACCTCCGGGTTCACCGTGGTGGGAGGGGGCGACAGCGCCGCGGCGCTGGCCCAGTTCGGGCTGGCCGGGGGCGTCGACCACGTCTCCACCGGCGGCGGCGCCTCCCTGGAGCTGCTGGAGCGGGGTGACCTGCCGGGCCTGGCGGCCCTGCGGGGCGAGTGGAAGGCCTGAGCCGAATGCCGGATGCCCCCCGCAAGCCGCTGATCAGCGGCAACTGGAAGATGAACCTCAACCACTTCGAGGCCACCGCGCTGGTCCAGAAGCTGAGCTACGAGCTCGGACCCGGGGACTTCGCCTCGACCGACGTGTCGATCCACCCGCCCTTCACCGACATCCGCACGATCCAGACCTACATCCTGGCCGAGAAGGACCCGCCCCCCATCGCCATCGGCGCCCAGAACTGCCACTGGGAGGAGAAGGGCGCCTTCACCGGCGAGGTGTCGCCGGCCATGCTGGTCAAGCTGGACGTGGCCTACGTGATCGCCGGGCACTCCGAGCGGCGGGAGCTGTTCGGTGAGACCGACGAGGACGTCAACCGCAAGGTGAAGGCCATCCTCGCCTGGGGGATGACGCCCATCATGTGCGTGGGCGAGACCCTGGACGAGCGCGAGGCGGGCATCACCGAGGCCAAGGTCATGGGCCAGGTCGAGGCCGGGCTCGCGGGCCTGTCGGCGGACCAGGTCGGCGGGCTGGTGGTGGCGTACGAGCCCATCTGGTGCATCGGCACCGGGCTCACCGCCACCCCGGAGGACGCCCAGGCCGTGTGCGCCACCATCAGGGCCCGGGTGGCCGAGCTGTGCGGGGCCGGCGCCGCCGCGTCGCTCCGCATCCAGTACGGCGGCTCGGTCAGGCCCGACAACGCCGCTGATCTCATGGCCTGCCCGGACGTCGACGGCGCGCTGGTGGGCGGGGCGAGCCTCGAGGCCGACTCGTTCGCGGGGATCGTTCGCTTCCGCGACCGCGCCTGACGCCCGGCCCACTTCGTTTCGATGATCATCGAAACGAAGGCCCCGGGCGTGTGACCGTCGCCACAGCGTGCTAAGCCGGAGGCCGGCGGGTGGGCGTAGGTCGAGGCGCCGGGACGGTCTGGGTACAGGTTGTGTGACGATGTGGCGACAAGGTGATGAAACTGCCCAGGGAACCCGTGGCCTGGGCAACACCGTCGTCACCGAATCCACGTTGCGTCAGACGTTCCTGCTAAGTTCCCTGTGCTCACCGGTAGCGGGTTGCGAGCTACCGGGTGCGAACACCGCAGGGAGAGTCGCCGTGACGACAGCCGTGGCTCGTTTCCCGGGGGGTAGCCGACCCGTCGGCGCGTTCCCGGTCCACCCGCCACTCCGCCCGGTGCCCGCGGTCTTTCATGACCATCACTAGGAGGTCCTAGTAGTGAGACGACAGCGCAGGAGCTTCAAGTTCCTTGCTCTCATCCTGGGTCTCGCCCTCGTCGCCGCCGCCTGCGGTGGAGACGACGATGACGACGGCCAGGGAGCGACCGAAGAGCAGCCCTCGGGAGAAGCGGGCGGCGACCTGGTCGACCTGCAGAACTTCGCCCAGGGCGAACCCGACCACATCGACCCGGCCCTCGCGGGCGTCCTGCAGGGCGCTCAGATAGGCGCGCTCCTGTACGACGGGCTCACCGAGTTCGACTTCAGCGGCGAAGGCGATCCCGAGCTCAAGGGCCAGGTGGCCGACAAGTGGGAGAGCGACGACGGCCAGACCTGGGTCTTCACCCTCAAGGACGACCAGACCTTCTCCGACGGCACCCCGGTGCTGCCGAGCTCGTTCAAGAAGGCGTGGGACCGGGCCGCCAGTGACGAGCTGGCCTCGGAGATCAACTACCTCTACGCACCCATCAAGGGTGCGACCGCCGTGACCGACGGCACCGCTGACGAGATCGAGGGCGTCACCGCCGACGACGACGCGATGACCCTGACCGTCGAGCTGGAATACCCGTTCTATGACTTCCCGGCCGTGGTCAGCCACCCGGTGTTCTCCCCGATGCCCGACGCGGCCTTCGAGCTGTCTGACCCCACCCAGTGGGAGCAGGGCGTCATGATCGGCAACGGTCCGTTCAAGCAGGAGGACCCCTGGGAGCACGAAGTCTCCATCAAGCTCGTCCGCAACGACGACTGGGCCGGTGGCATCTACGGTGACGGCACCAAGGCCAAGCTCGACTCGGTCGACTTCCGCATCTCGGCCGACCTGGACTCGGCCTACGCGGACTTCGAGGCCGGCAACGGCGACACCGGCTACATCCCGGCCGGGCGCTTCGCCGAGGCGACGGAGAACTACCCCCATGCCACCGAAGGCAACTTGGGCATCTACGACTTCGGCATCAACACGGAGTCGCAGCTCGGCGGCGACGAGAACCTGAAGCTGCGCGAGGCCATCGCCAAGGGCATCGACCGCGACGCCATCAACCAGACCGTCTACGACGGCTCCCGGCGTCTGCCGACCGGCATCACGCCGCCAGGCGTGCCCGGCTACGAGGACGGGCTGTGCGGCGACCTCTGTACGTACGACCCCGACGCGGCCAAGGCGCTGGTGGAGGAGTGGAAGGCCGACGGCGGCACCCTCGACCACCCGATCAAGATCAACTTCAACACGGGCTCCGGCCACGAGGAAGTTGTCGCCATCGTCCAGCAGAACCTGCAGGACATCGGGCTCGAGGCCGAGCTGGACGGGCGTGACCCGACCAACTACTTCTCCGAGATGCGCCAGGGTGCCTGCGAGCTGTGCCGCGCCGGCTGGATCTGGGATTACCCGGTCATGGACAACGCCCTCTACGCGTTGCTCGACAGCGAATCCATCGACGGCGACAACCTGTCCCGCTACAGCAACGCGGACGTCGACGCCAACATCTCCGAGGCCCGGTCCACGGAGGATCCCGACGAGCGCGCCCAGCTCTATCGGGACGCCGAGGAGCAGGCGCTGAAGGACGTCGCCTACGTGCCGATCAACTGGTACAACGGCCAGATCGTGTACACGGACAGTGTGGGCGACCTGGTCCAGACGCCACTGCAGTTCGTGCTCTACGAGAACGTGACATTGAGCAGCTGACATAACCCGTAGCAACTGGGTGAAGGGCCCCGTCCCCGCCGGGGCGGGGCCCTAGCCCCCATCGCCGCCCCTACCCACAGCAGAACTCCCAGTGAGGTGACATGACCGGTTACGTCATCCGTCGCCTGTTACTCGTGATCCCGGTCGTCTGGGGCGCCCTGACGATCCTGTTCATCCTCTTCTTCATCGTCCCCGGCGACCCGGTGGAGCTGATGGCGGGGGCGAGCGGCCGCGCCGTGCCGGAGGCGACGCGCACGGCCATCGAGGAGGAGTTCGGGTTGAACGACCCGATCATCGTCCAGTACGTGGACTTCTGGAAGCGCACGCTGACGGGTGACCTGGGGACGTCCTACGCCTCCCGCCGCCCGGTGTCCGACATCCTGGGCGAGACCTTCCCCAACAGCCTGCGCCTGGCCATCTGGGCCATCTTCATCGAGACCACGATCGGCATCTCCGCCGGCGTGCTGTCGGCGATAAGGAGGTACTCGTTCGCCGACGGCTTGACGACGGTGTTGACCGCGTTGGCCGCCTCGATACCCGTGTTCGTGCTGGGGTTCATCGCGCAACAGGCCTTCGGCGTGTTCCCCAATCAGCAGGGCTGGCCGGAGTGGGCCCGCCTCCCGGTCCAGGGCACCCCCGAGGACTGGCACTTCTTCCTGTTCCCGTCCGACTGGCGCTACCTCCTCCTGCCCATGCTGGTGCTGGCGTCGGTCGGCACCGCCCTCGTCGCCCGTATGACCCGCACCACCATGCTGGAGGTCAGCCGGGCGGACTACATGCGCACCGCCCGGGCCAAGGGCCTCAGCGAGCGCAACGTGGTCATGCGCCACGGCCTGCGCAACGCGCTCATCCCGGTCGTCACCCTCATCGGCCTCGACCTGGCCAACCTCATCGGCGCGGCCATCATCACCGAGACCGTCTTCAACTGGCGGGGCATGGGTCGCCAGATCGCCACCTCCATTTTCCGCCGTGACGCGCCGGTCGTGCTGGGCCTGACGCTGGTGCTGGTGGTGGCGTACGTCCTCATCAACCTCTTGGTCGACCTGAGCTACGGCTTCTTCGATCCCAGGGTCCGCATCGGCAAGGAGAAGTCCTGATGGCCATCAGCGTCCCGGACCGATCGCTCGCCGAGGAACACATCGGCGGCGCCCCCACCGAGCCGACGGCCGACCACACCGTGGCGCCCGCCACGCCGAAGGGCGACGTCTGGCGGCGGTTCAAGCGGAACCGGCTGGCGATCATCGGCCTGGTGCTCATCGTGCTGATCGTGCTGGCCGCGGTCTTCGCCGACTTCCTCACCACCGGGCAGCCGGGCCAGGTCAACACCAACGACGCCAACCAGCGGCTGTTCAGCCCCGGCCACCCGCTGGGCACCGACCGGGTGGGCCGAGACCTGTACACCGACGTGCTCTACGGCGCCCGGGTGTCGCTGCGCATCGGCCTGTTCGCGGGGCTCATCGCCGCCAGCATCGGCATCGTCGTGGGCTCCATCTCGGCCTTCTACGGGCGCTGGATCGACAGCTCGATCATGCGCTTCACCGACATCCTCCTGTCGCTGCCCTACATCCTCATCGCCCTGGCCATCATCACCGTGGTGGGCCCCGGCGAGCGCACGGTGATCCTCGTGCTGGGGCTGCTGGGCTGGATGGCCATCGCCCGCGTGCTGCGGGCCTCGATCCTCCAGGTCAAGGAGACCGAGTACGTCGAGGCGGCCCGGGCGCTCGGCGCCCCGAACCGCCGCATCATCTTCCGCCACATCCTGCCCAACACCATCCAGCCGGTGATCGTGTACACGACGCTGTTCATCGGCGCCGCAGTCCTGTCGGAGGCGGCGCTGTCGTTCCTGGGCGTCGGCGTGCAGCGCCCGACGCCGGCCTGGGGGCTGATGGTGGCCGAGGGCCGCCGCTCGCTGGCCAACTACCCGCACATGCTGTTCGTGCCGGCCATCGCGCTGTCGGTCCTGGTCACGGCGGCGGTGTTCGTCGGTGACGGCCTTCGCGACGCCCTCGACCCCAAGCTGAAGTGATGGAACCGCTCCTCATCGTCGAAGACCTCCACACCGGGTTCCACACCGACGGCGGCTACGTGCAGGCGGTCGACGGCATCTCCTACGAGATCTACCCGGGCGAGACGTTCGCCATCGTGGGCGAGTCCGGCTCGGGCAAGTCGGTGAGCGCCCTCACCATCATGGGCCTCATCGACGTGCCGCCGGGGGAGATCAGCGCCGGCCGCATCATGTGGGGAGGCCGCGACCTGCTGACGCTGCCCGAGGACGAGCGCCGCGCCATCCGGGGCAAGGAGATCGCCATGATCTTCCAGGACCCCATGACCTCGCTCAACCCGGTGCACACCATCGGCCGCCAGATCGGCGAGATGGCCCGCGTCCACGAGGGCGCCTCCAAGAAGGAGGGCCGCCAGAGGGCCGTCGAGCTGCTCGACCTGGTGGGCATCCCCCAGCCCGATGTGCGGGTCGACAACTACCCGCACGAGTTCTCGGGCGGCATGCGCCAGCGGGCGATGATCGCCATGGCCATCGCCTGCAAGCCCAGCCTGCTCATCGCGGACGAGCCCACCACCGCGCTGGACGTGACCGTGCAGGCCCAAGTGCTCGAGGTCATCCACGACATCCGCGACGAGATCGGCTCGGCCGTGATGCTCATCACCCACGACCTCGGCGTGGTGGCGGGCATGGCCGACCGGGTCATGGTCATGTACGCGGGCCGCGCAGCCGAGCTGGGCACGGCCGACGAGGTGTTCTACGAGCCTCGCCACCCGTACACGCTGGGGTTGCTGGCGTCGCTGCCCCGGGTGGACGACGCCGGCATCGAGCGGCTGGTGCCGATCATCGGGCACCCGCCGTCGCTCATCAACAAGCCGCCGGGGTGCGTGTTCCACCCGCGCTGCCCCTTCGTCGAGGAGATGTGCCGGACCACGGTGCCCGAGATGCGCGTGGTCGAGGGCGACGCGCACATGTCGGCGTGCCACTACGCGGAGACGCTGCGCGAGATCGGCACGAGCGAGCTGAGTGCCATCGTGGAGGAGCTCGAGGAGCTGGCATGACGGCCACCGAGGACACGATCGAGGACCGGCCCACGCCCGGAGAGGGCCCCACACCGGAGGACGCCGTGACGCCGGTGGACTCGCCCGACGGCGACGGCGGCGAGGTCGTGCTGGAGGCCCGCCACCTGGTCAAGAACTTCCCCATCCACGGGGGGGTGCTCCAGCGGGTGCAGGCGTATGTGCAGGCGGTCAGCGACGTGAGCTTCAAGCTGGCCCGGGGCGAGACCCTCGGCCTGGTGGGCGAGTCGGGGTGCGGCAAGTCCACCACCGGGCGCATGCTGCTCAACCTCATCCGGCCCACCTCCGGCGAGGTGCTGTTCCGGGGCCAGGACATCACCGAGCTCTCCAAGAAGGAGATGCGCAAGCTCCGCCAGGAGCTGCAGATCGTGTTCCAGGACCCGTATGCCTCGCTCAACCCGCGCATGACCGTCGAGGCCACGCTGTCCGAGCCGCTGCGCATCCACGATCGCTGGGACTCCAAGACCGGCTCCGACACCGTGAGCGACCTGCTGGAGCGGGTGGGCCTGGCCGCCGAGCACAAGCGGCGCTACCCGCACGAGTTCTCGGGCGGCCAGCGCCAGCGCATCGGCATCGCCCGGGCGCTGGCCCTCGGGCCCTCGGTGATCGTGCTGGACGAGCCGGTCTCGGCCCTCGACGTCAGCATCCAGGCCGGCGTCGTCAACCTGCTGACCGACCTGCAGGAAGAGATGAACCTGTCGTACGTGTTCATCGCCCACGACCTGTCGGTGGTCCGCCACATCAGCGACCGCGTGGCCGTGATGTACCTGGGCAAGATCGTCGAGCTCGGCAACCGGATCGAGGTCTACGAGTCCTCGGCCCACCCCTACACGCAGGCCCTGCTCTCGGCCGTGCCGCTGCCCGACCCCAAGCGGGAGCGCGAGCGCGAGCGCATCATCCTCACCGGCGACGTCCCGAGCCCGGTCGACCCGCCGTCCGGTTGCCGCTTCCGCACCCGGTGCTGGCACAAGCGGGAGCTGGAGACGGCCGGCATCGACACCAGCGTCTGCCAGGAAGAGGAGCCGCTCTTGGAGATCCGGCCGTCGGGGGGAGTCGACCACCCGGTGGCCTGCCACTTCGCCAAGCAACGGAGCGTCGTCTGACCCGTCCGCCTCCGCTGCGAGGTCGACCGCGCACAGCGCGGATCGACCACGCGTTCGTTCCGACCATGCAAGAATCACCTAGCGTCGCCTGACATCGATCGGCAGATCGCGTCTCCCACGGCGACCACGACAGCACCCAGGGGGAGAAGTATGAGACACCAACGGTTCCGTTGGCTCGCCGCGCTACTCGCGCTCGGCCTCGTGGCCGCGGCGTGCGGTGGCGATGACGACGACGACGCCGCGGACAACAACGACACAGAGGCGAGCGCCTTCGAAGGTCTGTCCTTCGACGAGAGCGCTTCGTGCAACACCGACGCCTACGCCGGCAACATCGCCAAGCTCGAGGCGGTTGACGAGCTGACCGTGAAGTTCACCCTGTGCAATCCCGACGTGGCCTTCCCGGCCAAGGTGGCGTTCTCGGCGGTGGGCATCTTCTCGGCGGACCAGCTCGAGGAGACCGGCGGGGCACCCATCGAC
>JBKPRV010000046.1:0-2352 GCA_046734715.1 Actinomycetota bacterium
GTACAGGCTGTCCTTGCACACCGACACGACCGACGGGTTCCAGGTCACGTCGCTGCGGGAGAGGTACGCGTACAGGCTGAACGCGGCGACCTCGCCCTCGTAGCCCGGTTCGGCCTCGACGGTCGGCTCGCCCTGCGGGACGTCGGCGAACATGCGGTTCACCGGGTGGCCGGTGTCGTCGCTGCGCAGCGGCTCGTCGCCGGGCACGCCCACCATCCGGGCCGCGGTCACCCGGGTGCGGGTGATGGCGGCCAGGTTGTCGCCGGTCTTCTCGCCGAAGGCCGAGCCCGTCTCCTGCGGGGCGGCGAAGGGGTCGAAGCCATCGTTGGTCCAGTCGGCGAGGATGGCCTTGAACGTGGCCATGATCTGGTCGGCGTCGAAGTTCTCCTGGTGGTCGAGCTCGGCCTTGCGGTAGGCGTCGTTGTAGCGGCCGGCGAACAGGTCGACGTTGCCGTAGTGGTTCATCGTCCCGATCACAGGGTCGAAGTTGACGATGCCGTAGAAGAAGTTCCAGGCCACGTCGCGCATGAGCGCCTTGAGGAAGGCCTCGACGGACATGACGTGGCGGCCCGTGGGCCACTCGATGTGGGCGAAGTGCTCGTCGCGGCCGAAGCTGAAGCCCCCGAGCCGGAAGGTGCTGTAGCCGTGCTCGTTGCGCTCGCCGATCTCGACGGGGCTGTCGGTGGTGGTCATCGCTCGCTCCTCACCCGGTCACGCGGTCTGGCAGATGTCGGCCCACCGGTAGACGGTGTCGGCGCCTTCGATGGTCTGGAGCAGGATCACGCCGGGCCGCTCGGCGTGGAACCGGTAGCAGCGCCCGGCCGGCAGCAGTGCCATGTGGCCCCGGCCGGCGGTGATGCGGCCCATGGGGGTGCCGGCCGGCTCGCCGGCGACCGCCACCGAGCCGTGGGCACTCGGGTCGACCTGCGGCTCGGCCGGGTCGAGCAGCTCGACCACCACCTCGCCGTCGACCACCAGCGCGAACTCGTCGTGGGGCGCGGCCCGCCATTCGGAGGTGCCTTCGGCCCGCACGACCTCGAGCACGTACTCCATGTTCTTGGCCACCGCCACCTTCTCCCACGGCCGCGCGGCGCTGGCCACGTCGAACATGTTGGAGAACACGTAGTTCTTCGGATCGTCGTTGATCACCTCGACGCCGCCCTTGTCGTAGCGGTCGAGCGAGGCGAACGCAGTGGTGTACGTCGCCATGGTCCCCTCGTGTGCTGCCTTCGGGTGTTCACTGCGATGTTCGTATAGCGTACAATCGTGCGCAATGTGAACACTTCGACCTTTGTCGAGCATGGGAGGCGTGTCAAGGGTGGACTTCGTGCAATCGCTGGAGCGCGGGCTCGCCGTCATCCAGAGCTTCGACGCCGAGCACCCCCACCTCACCCTCAGCGAGGTCGCAGGCCGCACCGGCCTGACCCGGGCGACCGCCCGGCGGCTGCTGCTCACCCTGGGCCAGCTGGGCTACGTGTCCACCAACGGGCGGCAGTTCTCGCTCACACCGCGCGTGCTCGACATCGGCTACGCCTACCTGTCCTCACTGAACGTGCAGCAGATCGCCCAGCCCTACCTGGAGGCCCTGTCCGAGCGGGTGCACGAGTCCGTGTCGGTCACGGTGCTCGACGGCGCCGACATCGTCTACATCGCCCGCATGCCCACCAAGCGGATCATGACCATCTCGCTGGGCCTCGGCAGCCGCCTCCCCGCCTACTGCACGTCTATGGGTCGGGTGCTGCTGGCCGAGCTGCGACCGGATGAGCTCGACGCCACCCTGCCCGCCTCGCTGGAGCGGCACACCGAACGCACCGTCGCCACCGTCGCCGAGCTGGCGGTCGTGCTCAAGCAGGTGCGGGCCCAGGGGTGGGCACTGGTGGACCAGGAGCTCGAGATGGGCCTGCGGTCGGTGGCCGCCCCGCTGCGGGACGCCACAGGCCGGGCGGTGGCGGCCATGAACATCTCCACCCAGGTGGCCCGCACCCCCCTGGAGCAGATCCACGACGAGCTGGTCCCCGACCTCGTCGCCACCGCCGGGCGCATCAGCGAGTCCCTCGCCAAGCGATGAGCACCGCGGCGGCGGGTGACGCGCTGTGGGACCGGGTCCTGGCGCTGGCTTCCGGGCTGCGCTCCGCCGGCACGGACGTCGCCCTGTCCCAGCTGCTCGACGCGGCGGAGGCGCTGCGCCACATCCGGCTCGCCGACCGCGAGGAGCTGCGGACCGCGCTGCGGACCACGCTGGTCAAGCACGCACACGAGCTGGCGCGCTTCGACGCGCTGTTCGACGTGTGCTTCCCGGCTCGCCCGCCGGCGCCCGGCGACCCGGTTCCCCCGGCCGCGCCACCCCCGGGG
>JBKPRV010000047.1:0-3644 GCA_046734715.1 Actinomycetota bacterium
CAGCAGCAGGGCGCCGAAAATGGTGCGCTGGCTGCGCCCCTGGGCGCGGATGGCCGCGTACTGCGAGTACGGGTCCTGGGCGAAGCCGGGCTCGAAGGGGTTGAACGCGCCGGGGGCGATGTCGTCGGTGGCGATGGCGTCGGGGGTGTCGCTGTCCACCCTGAAAGATTTGTGCACGACAAGTGCAAAGGCAAGGAGATCTTGGGCTGCGCGATCCTGGGCCTCCCCATGGCCTCGCCTCCGTCGCCGCCGCGGCGCGCCGCCTCGGCGCCCCCCACCCTGGACCTTGCGCTGCTGGGCGTGGCGGTGGTGGCGGGGTCGACCTCGGCGCCGCGCCTCCGGGTGGCCGATGCGCCGACGCTGGCCATCGCCTTCTGGCGGAACGCCCTGGCCCTGCCCGTGCTGGCCTTGCTGGTCGCCTTGGGGGCCCGGGCTCGGGAGGCGTTCCTGGGGCTCGACGCCCGCGAGGCCCGGCTGTCGGCCGCCGCCGGCGTGTTCCTGGCCGCCCACTTCGCCACCTGGGTGCCGAGCCTGTCGTTCACGTCGGTGGCGTCGTCGGTGGCGCTGGTGGCGACCCAGCCGGTGTGGGCGGCCCTCATCGCCCGCCGGCGAGGCGAGCACGTGGCCGCCCGGGCGTGGACCGGGATCGGCCTGGCGATGGCGGGCGCGGTGGTCCTGGCCGGGGTGGACCTGTCGCTGTCGCCCCGGGCCCTGTTCGGCGACCTGCTGGCGCTGGCGGGCGGCGTGCTGGCCGCTGCCTACGTGACCGTGGGGGCCGAGGTGCGGCGCACGGTCCCCACCACCGTCTACGCCACCCTGTGCTACTCGGTGGCCGCAGCCGCCCTGCTGATCGTGTGCCTCGTGGGGCGCCAGCAGCTGGCAGGCTACGGCGCCAGCACCTGGTGGGCGCTGGTGGCCATGGTGATCGGGCCCCAGCTGCTGGGGCACACGCTGGTCAACCGGGTGCTCCCCAGCACCGGGCCGACCCTAGTGTCGGTGGCGATCCTGTTCGAGATCGTGGGCTCGGCGTTCATCGCCTGGCTGGCCTTCGACGAGGTCCCGCCGCTGACCGCGGTGCCCGCGGGCATCCTCATCGGGGCGGGCGTCGTGCTCGTGGTGCAGTCGGAAGCGGACGAGCCCGCGGTCGCCGGTGCACCGGCCCTGGAGTGAGCCACTACGGTCCTCCCGTGTGCGTGCCCGTGGCCTCTGGATCGTGTTGAGCGTCGCCGTGCTGGTGGGTCTCGTGGCGTGGTCGACCACGTGCACGGGCCCCCGGCCCCGCCCGACCGGCGAGACGTTGCCGTCCGCCGACTCCGGCACCACGACCACCGTGGTGTCGGCCACGACCACCGTCCCGCCGCCCCTGTGATCGACCTGGTCGTTCCCGCCTGGTCGCCAACCTCGCGCTAGCTCCAGTCGATGGCGTCGAGGGCAGCGCGCAGCTTGGGCCCGCGGGCCGGGTTGGCCGCCGTGACCCACGAGATGCGGCCCTCCAGGTGGGCCCGGAAGTCGGCGTGCCCCTCGCGGTCGGCGGCGGCCGGTCCGTGGCGGGCGGCGTCGTGGAGCACCGCCCGCAACCGGTCGTACTCGGCGCGGGCCACGTTGGGGTGGGCGTTGACCACCAGGCCGAGCACGGTCTGGCGCTGGGCCGCGGCCAGCCGCCGGGACTTGCCCTCGTGCACGCGGAACCCCTCGTCGGACGCGATCTCGGCCACCAGCGCTCCGACCCGCTCGCCCGCCCGGCGCCCCAGGTCGCCTGACAGCACCAGGTCGTCGGCGTAGCGGGTGTAGGTGGCGCCCAGGCGGCGGGCCAGGCCCGCGAGGCGGCGGTCCAGGCCGTAGGCGGACAGGTTGGCCAGGGCCGGGGACGTCGGCGCCCCCTGGGCCAGGTGAGGGGTGGCCAGGTGCGCCAGCAGCCGGCGTCGGCGCTCGACCGCGGCGTCGCCGGGGACGGGCGGCGCCGCCCGCAGCACGGCCGGTGGGGTGACCGTGGTGCACAGCCCGGCGAGGATGTGGGCCACCGGCTCGGGGTAGCCGGCGAGGCGGAAGATGCCGTGGACCCGGCCGGCGGTCACGGTGGTGAAGAACGACTCCAGGTCGAAGCGCAGGACGGCGGCGTGGCCCGCGTGCCGCCGGCCGGCGGTGAGGGCCGAGCGGCCGGGCCGGAACCCATGAGCCGCCTCGTGGGCGGGGATGTGGTCGAGGATGTGGTGCAGCACCTGGCGCTGCAGGTCCTTGAGCTCGCGCTTGGGCGCCTCCAGCAGGCGGGCCGAGCCGTCGGGCTTGCGGAGCCAGTGACGGTGGTAGTGGCGGAGGCGCTCGTCGGCCGCGCTCCGCTCCAGGGACCGGCAGTCGGCGAACCAGGCCAGGTGGTCGGGCGTCACCCCCAGCCAGGCGGCAAGGGCCCCGAGGTCGTCGATCGCTGGGACCGGCCAGCGGCGCCGGCCCATCTCGGTGGGCGCCGCCATCCAGGTGTGCACCCGCACCGGCCGGACCCGGTCCCGCATGGCCCGGCGGAACGGCTCGCAGGCGGCGATGAAGGTCGCCAGCTCGCGGGGCCGGTCGGCCGGGCGGTCGGGGTAGGCCCGCACCACGATCTCGGCCAGGTCGGTCGGCCAGCGGCGCCGGTCGGCCAGCGCCCGCTTGCCTCGGCGGCCCATGGCCGCGGGCTGCCACTCGCCGGCCAGGAACGCCCCGGACAGCGCGGTCGCGACCCTACGCAGGCGGTCCGCTCGGCGCACGGCCCCGCTCAGCTTCGGGCGTGGGGCGGCAGCGCCCCCCGACCGTCCCTGTCGTGCGTGCGCGGTGGTGCATAGGGGTGCACTCGGGCGCATGCGCTGCGTTGCCGGACCACTACGTCATCCCCCGGGGGAGCCCCGGAGAGGCCGACCGGCGCCCGGAGGCGCCCCCGGCCAGCTCGGAGGGCGCTGCCACGGCGCCGGACTCTACCCGTCGCGGCTGGGGGCGCCGAGGTCCCGCAGTGACCAGCGCAGCAGGTCGGGGTCGGCCCACGCGGTCTCCGGAGCCGACAGCGCGCGGCCCAGGGCGCGCAGGGCGTCCACGGTCATGGCCAGGGCTGCGGCCGGCTGGGCCAGGAGCTCGGCCACCAGCGCGTCCACCCCGGCGTCGAGCTCGGCCGCGGGCACGACGCGGTGGACGAAGCCCCACGCTTGCGCCTCGGGCGCTCCCAGCCGCCGCCCGGTCATGACCAGCTCGCGGGTGCGGGGCAGGCCGATCTCGCGCACCAGGCGGGGCAGCCCGGCCCAGGTGAGCGGGATGCCGATGGCCACCTCGGGGATGGCCACCGCCAGGTCGTCGGCCGCCACGCGCAGGTCGCACGCGGCTGCCAGCAGGGCGGCGCCGCCGATCACGTGGCTCTGCAACCGGGCCACCGTGACCTGGGGCAGGCGCTCCAGGTCCTCCAGCAGGCGCTGCCATCGGCCGCTGGCCCGGCGCCGCGCCAGGGGATCGGATGGCAGCTCGACCCGCTCGGCCAGGTCCGCCCCGGCGGAGAACGCCCGCCCTGCACCGGCCAGCACCACCACGCGGATGTCGTCCCGCTCGGCCAGGTCGTGCACGGCGGCGTGGAGGCCGGCCCGCGTGGCGTCGTCGAGGGCGTTGAGCTTGTGGGGCCGCTCCAGCGT
>JBKPRV010000048.1:0-4425 GCA_046734715.1 Actinomycetota bacterium
GGCGGCGGGGCCTGGCCGCGCCAGTCGGCCACGTCCGCGAAGCCCCGGAACACCTGGCCGAAGACGCGGTCATACGTCTCGATGTCATCGTGCCCCGACAGCAGCGTGACCCGCCCGGCCCAGTACCACTCGTCCAGCCCGTCGGGCCGGACCAGCGCCACCGCCCGGGCGAAGCGCCCGCTGCGCTCGGGGCTGACCGGCACGCCCGCCTCGTGCAGCAGCGTGCCGAACGCGCCGACCAGGTCCGCCAGGTCGACCCGCTCGAGCGAGGAACCAGGGCTCACGGGCCGCCGGCGACCCACTCGACGCCGCGCTCGCGCGCCAGGGCGAGGTCCTCGCGGTATTTGAGCACCGAGCCCAGCGTGCGGTCGGCGGCATCGCCGTTGAGGCGATCGAGGCCCAGCAGCCCCAACGTCGCCACCCAGTTGATGGCCTCGGCGAGGCCCGGGGGCTTCTGCACGTCCAAGGACCGCAGCCGCTGCACCGCCGCCGCCACCTGCTCGGCGAGGCTGGTCGACGCCACCGGCACCCTCCGGCGGATGACAGCCACCGCCCGCTCCAGGTCGGGGTAGTCGATCCAGTGGTAGAGGCAGCGGCGCTTGAGCGCGTCGTGCAGGTCCCGGGTGCGGTTGGAGGTGAGCACCACCACCGGAGGGACCGTCGCCCGGACGGTCCCCAGCTCGGGGATGGTCACCGACGACTCCGCCAGCAGCTCCAGCAGGAACGCCTCGAACTCGTCGTCGGCCCGGTCGACCTCGTCCACCAGGAGCACCGCCGGGCGCGGGCCCGGATGGCGGATGGCGCGCAACAGCGGGCGCTCGACCAGGTACTCGGGGCCGAACAGGTCGTCCTCCAACAGCTCATGCCCGGCCGCCTCGGCCAGCCGGATGCCGAGGAGCTGGCGCGGGTAGTTCCACTCGTACAGCGCCTCGGCCGCGTCGATGCCCTCGTAGCACTGGAGCCTGACCAGCGGTGTGTCCAGCACGCGGGCCAGGGCCTTGGCCGACTCGGTCTTGCCCACCCCGGCCTCGCCCTCGACCAGCAGCGGCTGGGGCATGGCGACCGCGCAGAACAGCGCGGTGGCCAGGCCCAGGTCGGCCAGGTAGTCGGCGGCGTCGAGCCGGCGCCGCATCTCGTCGACGTCGGTGATGGCGTCGGGGCCCTCGGTCACCTCCGTCACGGTAGATAGGCGCCGGGGTCGGCGGCGAAGGCGCGGAGGCAGCCGGTGCCGCAGAACCAGTAGCGCTCGCCCTCGTGGTCGAGGTGGAGGGCCTCGTCGTCGGCCACCACCGTCATCCCGCAGACCCGATCCGTCACGACCGTGGGCGGGCCGGACGCCTGCTCGCCGAGGCGCGCCGACGCACCCGTCGGGGAGGCCGTCGACGACGTCGGCCGCGGCCGCAACGACACGATCTCGGCCAGGATCGAGAGGGCCACCTCGGCGGGGGTGCGGGCCCCGATGTCCAGCCCCGCCGGGGTGTGGACGGCCGCCCGCCGGGCGTCGTCGACAGCCAGCGCCGCCACCACCGCGGCGCCGCGTTTGGGGCTGGCCACCAGGCCGACATACGGCACGCCCGCCTCCAGCGCGGCCACCAGCACGTCCTCCTCGTCGCGGCCGTGCGATGCCACCACCAGGGCCGTCAGCTCTTCCAGCGCGACGTCGCCGAGGGTCACCTGCAGCCCGACCCGGGGGGCGAGGTCGGCCAGCGCCACGGCGATGGGCGAACCGCCCCGGACCGCCAGCACCGGCGCGGGCACGACCGGCTCCAGGAAGATCTCCAGGGCACCGCCGGACAGGCACGGGTTGACCACGGTGAGGGCCCCGGGCGAGCGCTCGTCGCCGGCCGGGACGTCACCTTCGGGCAGGATGCGCAGGAGCAGCGAGTCGCCCGAGTCGAGCAGCGACAGGCTCTGCGCCCGCACGGTCGCCTCGGCGCACACGCCGCCGACGAAACCCTCGATCGTGCCGTCCGGCAGGACCAAGGCCTCGTCGCCGGGCTTGGCGGACGTGGGGCGCTCCGCGCGCACCACCCGGGCGTGGACGAAGGCGAGCCGCGCCCGTCGCAGCTCGTCTGCCCGGGCGGTGACCGCGGGGTTCACGGGGGTGCCCTCACTCGAAGGCCAGGTCGGTACGGGCCGGGCGCCCCTGCATGGCCAGCCACACCTGGGCGGGAGTGAACGGCATGTCGGCGTGGCGCACCCCGTGAGGAGACAGCGCGTCGACCACCGCGTTGACGATGGCGATCGGCGAGCCGACGGTGGCGGACTCGCCCACGCCCTTGCACCCGAGCGGGTGGTGAGGCGACGGCGTCACCGTCTCGCCCAGCTCCCACGACGGGCACTCGAGCGAGGTGGGCAGCAGGTAGTCCATGAACGAGCCGCCCAGGCAGTTGCCGTCGGTGTCGAAGGCGATGGCCTCCATCAGCGCCATGCCGACGCCGTCGGCCAGGCCGCCGTGGATCTGGCCCTCGACGATCATCGGGTTGATCCGGGGACCGCAGTCGTCGACCGCGATGAACCGGCGGACCGATACCTGGCCCGTGCCCGAGTCGACGTCCACCACCGCGATGTAGGCGCCGAACGGGTAGGTCAGGTTCGGCGGGTTGTAGACCGCGCTGGCGTCGAGGTGGCCCTCCACCCCCTCGGGCAGCTCCAGGCTGGAGTGCGCCAGCAGCGCGATCTCCTGGATGGTCTTGCCCTGGGAGGGGTCACCCTTCACGAACCAGCGGCCGTGCTCCCACTCCAGGTCATCGGGGCTGCACTCCAGGGCGGCGGCGGCCACGATGCGGGCCTTGTCGCGCACCCGCTGCGCCACCACCGCGGCGGCCGCGCCGGACACCGGCGTCGAGCGCGAGCCGTAGGTGCCGAGCCCGAACGGGGTCTGGTCGGTGTCGCCGTGGACCACCTCGACGTCCTCGGGCGGGATGCCGAGCTGGCTGGACACGATCTGGGCGAAGGTCGTCTCGTGGCCCTGGCCCTGCGTCTGCACGCTGAGCCGCACCACGGCCTTGCCCGTGGGATGGACCCGCAGCTCGCAGCCGTCGGCCATGCCCAGGCCGAGGATGTCCATGTGCTTGCGGGGCCCGGCGCCCACGCCCTCGGTGAAGAAGCTGACGCCGATGCCCATGAGCTCGCCACGGGCCCGCTTCTCGGCCTGCTCCTGGCGCAGCGCGTCGTAGCCCGCGATGTCCATCGCCTGCTGCAGGGCCCGCGGGTACTCGCCGGAGTCGTACTCCCAACCCGTCTGGGTCATGTAGGGGAACTGCTCCGGGCGCAGCAGGTTCCGCATCCGCAGCTCGGCCGGGTCGGTGCCCAGCTCCGCCGCGAGTATGTCCACCATGCGCTCGACGAGGTACACGGCCTCGGTGATCCGGAACGAGCAGGCGTAGGCCACGCCGCCCGGTGCCTTGTTGCTGTAGACGCCGGTGACCTTGCAGTGCGCGGCCTGGAGGTCGTAGCTCCCGGTGAAGATGTTGAAGAACCCGGCAGGGAACTTCGTGGGGTTGGCGCTGGCGTTGAACGCCCCGTGGTCGGCGATCACGTCGACCCGCAGGCCGACGATCTTGCCGTCGCTCGTGGCGGCGATCTCGCCGTGCATGTGGTAGTCGCGGGCGAACCCGGTGGTCATGAGGTTCTCGGAGCGGTCCTCCATCCACTTCACCGGCTTGCCGGTGACGATGGTCCCCACCACCGCGAGCACGTACCCGGGATAGATCGGCACCTTGTTGCCGAAGCCGCCGCCGATGTCGGGCGAGATCACCTGGATCTTGTGCTCGGGCAGCCCGGCCACCAGCGCGTACACCGTGCGGTGGGCGTGGGGCGCCTGGCTGGTGATGTAGGCGGTGAGCTTGCCCGTGACCTTGTCCATGTGGGCGAGCGAGCCGCACGTCTCGAGCGGGGCCGGGTGCGAGCGGGGGTAGAGCATGTCCTGGGCCACCACGACGTCGGCGTGGGCGAACACCTCGTCGCAGCGGGCCTTGTCGCCCGACTCCCAGTCGAAGATGTGGTTGTCGGTCTTGCCCTCCTTGTCGTCGCGGATGATCGGCGCCCCCTCGTCGAGGGAACGGCGGCCGTCCATGACCGGAGTCAGCGGCTCGTACTCGACATCGATGAGCTCCAGCGCGTCGCGGGCCGAATAGCGGTCCTCGGCCACGACGAAGGCGACCTCCTGGCCCTGGAAGCGGACCTTGTCGGTGGCCAGCACCGCCTGGGTGTCGCCGGACAGCGTGGGCATCCACGCCAACCCGAGCGTGTCGAGCACGGCCCCCGTGATCACCGCCTGGACCTTGGGGTGGGCCTCGGCCGCGGCGGTGTCGATGGACACGATGCGGGCGTGCGCATACGGGCTGCGCAGGATGGCCCCGTAGAGCATGCCGGGGAGCTGGATGTCGTCGAGGTACTTGCCCTGGCCGCGTAGGAAGCGCG
>JBKPRV010000049.1:0-2826 GCA_046734715.1 Actinomycetota bacterium
GTGGGGCGACGATCCACCGTCAGCGGCGCGCAAGACGCTGCAGACGTACGTATGGAACCTCCGCCAGTCCCTCGGTGCCGACGTCATCATCACGGAGGCTCCCGGCTACGCGCTGCGCATTTTACCGGACGACGTCGACATCGTCCGGTTCCGTGCGCTCGTCCGCGACGGCGAGGCGGCGATGGCCGCCGGCGACCCAGCGAAGGCGAGTGCCGTGCTCGGCAAGGCGGAGGCGCTGTGGCGTGGTGAGCCGTTGAGTGGCGTCGCCGAGCACACCGGCCTCGCCGGCGAGGCGATACGCCTGAAGGAGGAGTATCTGTCGGCGGTCGAGACGCGCCTCAGTGCGAACTTGGCCGCTGGCCGGCACACCGAGCTCGTCGGCGAGCTTGAAGCGCTCGTTGTCGACCATCCTTTCCGCGAGCGCCTGTGGGGCTACCTGATGCTGGCGCTGTACCGCTGTGGCCGCCAAGCCGACGCGCTTGCGACCTACCAGCGGGCCCGAGCGCTCCTTGTCGAAGAGCTCGGCCTCGAGCCAGGCGGCGCGCTGCGACGGATCGAAGAGTCGATTCTGCGACACGACGAATCCCTGACGACGCCTGACCGCCTCGACATCCCGGGGTCTGCTGCCGCTGGAACGCCCGGCACAGTCCTTCGGTCGCCGGTCCGCTACGCGAGATCGAGTGACGGCGTGGGCATCGCCTACCAGGTTGCCGGCGACGGGCCCGTCGACATCCTCGCCATTCCCGGCTTCGTCACCCATCTCGACATCTGGTGGAACGCACCCACCGACGGACTCGTGCGTCAGCTCACCTCGATCGGACGGCTCGTCTCCTTCGACAAGCGTGGGATGGGGTTGTCGGATCGGCCCGACTCGGTCGACGCCATGAAGTGGGTCGACGACGCGCTTGCGGTGCTTGACGCCGTTCACTCGACGAACGTCGTCGTGCTCGGCGTGTCGGCCGGGACACCAACCGCGATCCGGCTCGCAGCCCAACACCCGGAGCGCGTGCGCGCGCTCGTCGTCTTCGGTGGCGGGGCGCGAACGGTTGCCGGGCCGGGCTACGAGATCGGCCACGACCGGAAGACCTTGGAGAGCTTCGCCGAGAACCTCGAGAAGCGGTGGGGCTCGGGCGTTGCAATCACGTCCTATGCACCCAGTCGCGCCAACGAGCCACACGTTCGTGACTATTGGGCGCGCTACCAGCAGCTCTCAGCGTCACCGGCGGCCGCCATGCGCTACTACTGGGCGGCGGTCGAAAGCGACGTCACCGACCTGCTCCCGACTATCACCATGCCGACCCTCGTGCTGCACCCCGAGCGAGACATCATTGCTCCGGTCGAGTGGGGCCGGTTCATGGCCGACCACATCCCGCGCGCCGAGTTCGTCGCCCTCGACTCCGACGTCGACCTGATCTGCGTGTCCGACGTCATCGACGACATGGCCCGCCACATCGGCGAGTTCCTCCAACGAACGCTGTACTCGCCCGACTTTGCGAGACAAGTCGGGCTGTAAGACGGCTGATCGTCACGACGACGAGCGATCGGTCAGGAACGGTGATGCCTCTGTTCCAGACCCGAAGTCGTGCCGAAACGCCTGGTCAGCGTTGCAATTGAGGGGCGCCGACAACCGGTGTGCTGCCTAGCGCGAGCGCAACGGATCGACGGCTCTGGGCGCGTTCGACGAAGCGGCCGGTGCCCCCGAAACGCGCGTCCCAGAACGCGCGAGATGCAGCGGCCACAGGCATGGCCGAAGTGCCGAAGAGTGTCACGCTCCCAGCGATCGGGGCGACGGCGGCGCGCTGTCGCGGGTCGGTTCCGCAGCTCAGTGCGTCGCGGGCGGGCAGCGCAAGCAGGTCCGACCGGCTCCGGCGAAACGAGAGTCAACTTTGGCCTCAGCGCCGCCCGACCAGAGCCGGCAATCTGGTCATGGATCATCTCGCTGCAAGGAGGTCGTGCACCCGTGAGACCGCCCGCTCGAACGGCGGGCTGACGAAGACGACAGTGCGGTGGACGCCTAGGTCCTCGAGGTGATCCAACTCGGCGCGGTCGGGTGGCGCCGAGACGGTCACGAGGAAGCTGGCCTTGTCGCCGCCCGCATCGGCGTGGGCAGACCGGGCCACGTCGAGGAGGGCCGGCAGGCCAGGCCCGCCGGGCAGGTTGATGCCGTCGCCGACCGTGCCGGCCAGGGCGGCCATCTTGGGGCCGAAGCCGCCGACGACAATGGGTGGCGGAGGCTCGGGCTGCAAGAACCCGTCGGCGCCCCCGCTGTGCCCTCGCCACACCGCCCTCAACGTGGCGACCTGGTCGGCTACCGCCGCCCGCCGGCGAGCATCGCCCAGGACCACACGCCCCAGCGCCTCCTGCTCGACGGCGTAGGGGGTGTCACGTCCGCCGCCGGCGCCCACGCCGAGTAGCAGTCGCCCGCCACTGAGCTCCTGAAGAGTGGCGGCCATGACCGCGAGCGTCCCGGCTGACCGGTTCGCCACGTTGAGCACGAGCGGCCCCACCATGATGCGGCCAACCGTGGCGGCGATGGCAGTGAGCGTCGTCCAGCACTCAAGGACGCGGTCCCGCCCATGCACTGAGCCGGCCAGATGGTCGTAGAGCCACACGCCCCCGAAGCCGGCCCGCTCGGCCGCGGTGGCGCCGGCCAGGGCGTCGTCGACGCGGACACCGAACGGGTCGAAGAGCAGGTCGATCTCCACGAGGCGAGCATGGCAGAGCCGACGGGGTGGACCGATCCCGCGCGCCCAGCGATTGGTGGCACCCCGCGGACCCACCATCGGAGCATCATCCGACTGTCACGTCATTGCGGTTCGTCGGGGC
>JBKPRV010000050.1:0-3812 GCA_046734715.1 Actinomycetota bacterium
ATCTGGCCCCGTACCCTGCCGCCCATCCTCCGCCGGGAGCGCGCCAACGCCGGCACCGTGAAGGCGAACGGCGGGAACGGCGGGGCCGACCGGCCCGCCGCCGCCCCGCCGCCGGCACGGCCCCTCACCCGCACGCCGCTCACGCCGGTGGAGGCCGAGGCCAACCTGCTGGCCTCGCTCCCCCGTTACGTCCCGCCGGCGCGGCTCACCAGACCCTCGCCGCCCCGCGAGCCGTCGATCGCCAGCCGGGTGGCCGCCAGCCGGCAACCGGTGGCCTCGACCAGCGTGGACGTCGCGCCGGAGACGGTGGCCGCTGAGGACCGGCCGCCGGCCGACGCCCCGCTCACCCGCCGGGTGGCGGGCGCCCAGATGCCGGACATGAGCGTGGTGCCGCTGCACGTGGACGGGGCCGCAGACGCCTCGCCCGAGGTCCGGACCGCGGCATCGGACATGCACGCCATGCTGACCAGCTTCAGCGCGGGCGTGCAGCGCGGCCTGGCGGAGTCCCGCCATGACTTGCAGGACGGGCCCTAGCTCAGCACGACCAGCCGCGGCTCGGTCATCTCCCGCACCGTGTAGTGCGGGCCTTCCCGGGTGTTGCCGCTGTCGCGCACACCGCCGTAGGGCTGCTGGTCGGCCCGCCAGGTGGGCACCTCGTTGACCAGCACGCCGCCGTAGTCGAGCCGCCGGGCCGCGGCGAGGGCCACGTCCACGCGGGAGGTGAACACCGCAGCCTGCAGGCCGTAGCGCGTGTCGTTGGCCAGGGCGATGGCCTCGTCCAGCTCGTCGTAGGCCGCGACCCCCAGCAAGGGCCCGAAGACCTCGTCGGCGCACACCTTCATCTCGGGCTGGACGCCGGTGAGCACGGTGGGCCGCAGCACGCCGTCGTCGCCCACGTCACCGCCGATGGCCACCTTGGCGCCGCCCTCGACCGCTTCGTCGATCCACTCCTTGACCCGGGAGGTGTCGCCGGCCGAGATCAGCGCCGACACGTCGGTGCCCTCGTCGAGCGGCGGCCCGACGACCAGGGTCGCCACCTGGTCGACCAGCTCGGCCACGAAGTCGTCGTGGATCGAGCGGTGGACGTAGATCCGCTGCGACGAGATGCACGACTGGCCCGCGTGCGAGAACCCCGCCACCTTCAGCTTGGCCGCCGCGGTGCGCCAGTCGCCGTCCGCCTCCAGGATCACCGGGCTGTTGTTGCCCAGCTCGAGGCTGACCTTCTTGCGCGGCGCCTTGGCCCGGATCGACCACCCCACCGGCGGGCTGCCGGTGAAGGTGATCATGGCCACGTCGTCGTGCAGCACCAGTGGGTCGCCCACCGCGCCACCGGGACCGGTGACGACGTTGAGCCACCCTGCGGGCAGGCCGCACTCGTCCAGCAGCAGCGCCGCCAGCGCGAGGGCGGACAGGGGCGTCTGGCTGGCCGGCTTGAGCACCATCGGGCAGCCCGCGGCGACGGCCGGCGCCACCTTGTGGGCCACCAGGTTGAGCGGGAAGTTGAACGGGCTGATCGCGCCGACCACGCCGATCGGCACCCGCAGGGTGAAGCCGAGCTTGCCCTCGCCCGGAGCGGACGCCTCCAGCGGGACCATGTCCCCGGTGAGGGACCGGGCCTCGACCGCGCTGAAGCGGAAGGTGTCGACGGCCCGGGCCGCCTCGACCCGGGCGGTCTTGAGCGGCTTGGCCGCCTCGGCCGCGATGGTGCGGGCGAAGTCCTCCTGGCGCTCCGCGAGCAGGGCCGCGGCCCGGTCCAGGATGACGGCGCGGGCGTGGGCCGGCAGCGGCTCGGCCAGCCGGGCGTGGGCTGCGGCCACCGCCCGGTCGACGTGGCTCGCGTCGCAGGAAGGGACGCGGCCGACCTCGCTGCCGTCATAGGGCGACCTCACCACGATCTCCTCGGGGGTGGTGACCCGCTCGGCTCCGATGGGTACCGCGGTGACGTCGGGCATGCTGCACTCCTCGCGACGGGCGTCCACTGCTGGTTCTACCCGCTGGCGGCTACCGTCCGGCACCGACATGGCAACGTTTCCCTTCCTCGACTGGCCCGGTCCCCTGGCGTTCGCCCACCAGGGCGCGCACACCGACAGCGGGGCGGGCGAGAACACCATGGCTGCGTTCGAGGCGGCCGTGGGGCTCGGCTACCACTACCTGGAGACCGACGCCCACGCCACCGCCGACGGCGTGCTCGTGGCGTTCCACGACGACCAGCTCGACCGGCTCACCGACCGCCGCGGGCTCATCGCCGACCTGCCCTGGACCGAGGTCCGCGAGGCCCGGGTGCGCGACGGCGACGGCGTCCCGCTGCTCGAGGACGTGCTCACGACCTGGCCCGACGTGCGCGTCAACATCGACCCCAAGCACGACGCCGCGGTCGAGCCGCTGATCGAGCTGGTGCGCCGGCTGGGTGTGCTCGACCGGGTGTGCTTCGGGGCCTTCTCGGACCGGCGCCTGACCCGCCTGCGCGAGGCCCTGGGCCCGGGCGCGTGCACGTCGATGGGGCCCCGCCAGGTGGGACGGCTGGTCGCCGCCGCCCGCCGCCTGCCGTCGGGCAGCTTCACGGCCGCGTGCGTGCAGGTCCCGGTGCGCCAGGGGCGCATCCCGCTCGTCACCGAGCGCTTCCTGCGGGCCGCGCACGACCGCGGCCTGCCGGTGCACGTCTGGACCATCAACGACGCCGACGAGATGCGCCGGCTGCTCGACCTGGGGGTGGACGGGATCATGACCGATCGGCCCGACGTCCTGAAGGACGTGCTCAGCGAGCGCGGGAGCTGGGTCTCCTGACCGCGGTGGTGCCCGACGCCGAGCTGGAGGCCCTGTACCGGGCGCTGCTGCTCCCCCGCGCCATCGAGGACAAGATGCTGGCCCTGCTGCGGCGCGGGCAGCTGTCCAAGTGGTTCTCGGGCATGGGCCAGGAGGCGATCTCGGTCGGGTTGGTGGCGGCGCTGCGGCCCGACGACTGGATCCTGCCGGTCCACCGCAACCTGGCCGTGTTCACCGGCCGGGGCCTGGACCTGGGCGTGCTGTTCCGCCAGCTGCTCGGCCGGGAGGGCGGGTACACCGGCGGGCGCGACCGCACGTTCCACTTCGGCTCGCTCGACCACCACGTCGTGGGGATGATCAGCCACCTCGGGGCCATGGCCCCGGTGGCGGTCGGGCTCGCGCTGGCGGCCCGGCTGCGGGACGAGGATCGGGTCGCCGCGGTGCTGGTCGGCGACGGCGCCACCAGCGAGGGCGACGTCCACGAGGCCATGAACCTGGCCGCGGTGTGGCGGCTCGGCGTGCTGTTCGTGATCGAGAACAACCACTGGGGCCTGTCCACGCCCACCTCCGAGCAGTACGCCTGCGCTCACCTGGTGGACCGCGCCGCGGGCTACGGCATGCCGGGCGAGATCGTCGACGGCAACGACGTGGTGGCCGTGCACGACGCGGTGACCCGGGCCGCGGTCCGGGCGCGGGAGGGCGGCGGGCCCACCCTGCTGGAGTGCAAGACCTACCGGATGCGGGGCCACGAGGAGGCGTCGGGCACCGACTACGTGCCGGTCGAGCAGCTGGCGGCGTGGGTGGCCCGCGACCCCATCGCCCGGGTCGAGTCCCGCCTGGACGCCCAGGGCCTGATGCCCGCCGCCCGCCGCCAGGAGCTGGCGGCGGAGGTGCGGGCCGAGGTCGACACCCGCGTGGCCGAGGCGCTGGCCGCCCCGGAGCCGGCGACCGACCCGGCGACGGAGGAGGGCCGGGTCTACGCCCCCGCCGCGCCCTTGCGCCGCGCCGCAGCCGCGCTGGTGGCCCCGCCCGGCCACGCGCCCGAGGCC
>JBKPRV010000051.1:0-11664 GCA_046734715.1 Actinomycetota bacterium
CGCCCGGTCCGCGTCGTCGGCGCTGGCCGAGGCCGCTTCGGCCACCAGCGTGCTGGGCTCGGCGGGGTCCACCGACGGGAGGGTGGTCGCCGTCGTGACCCGCTCGCCGGCGATGAGCGCCGGCACCGCCGAGCCCAGCGACGGGCCGATGCCCGCCAGCGCGCCGGTCATGGCCGCCCGCGCCGAGGCCCGACGCCACTCGGACACCGGCTCGGGCTGGTAGGGCCCGGGATCGTCCGGCAGCGTGGCCGAACGCGTCACCGGCCGGGTGGGCCCGGGCAGCTCGGCGACCCGCGGAGGCGCCAGGAGCTCGTCGAGCGCCCGCCCCTCGGCGAACCGGTGGCGCACGAAGGACTCGTTCGCCGTGTTCTCCAGCAGCCGCCGCACCAGATACGCCATCCCCGGGACCAGCTCGCCCACCGGGGCGTAGACCCGCAGCCGCAGCCCCATCCGGCGCATGGCCGCGTGCATCGGCTCGGCCATGCCGTAGAGCATCTGCACCTCGTAGCCGGTGTCGGGGATGCCCCGGTGTTGCGCGTAGCTCACCGCGTAGGCCAGCGAGCGCAGGTTGTGCGATCCGAAGGCGGCCCGCACCTCGCCGTGGTGGTCGTGCAGCAGGCGCACGCAGCGCTCGTAGTTGGCGTCGGTCTCGGCCTTGTGCTCGTACACGGGCACGGGCCATCCCTCGGCCCGGGCGTGCACGGTCTCGGCGTCCCAGTAGGCGCCCTTGACCAGCCGGACGGTGATGGGCTCGGCCCGCCGCGACGACCAGGCGATGAGGTCGGCGAGGTCGTCGCGGCTGTCGCGCAGGTACGCCTGGATCACGAGGCCGGCGGGCATGCTGGCGAACTCGTCCTCCGACAGCAGCTCCCGGAACAGCGCCAGCGTGAGGTCCTTGGCGTCGTAGTGCTCCATGTCGACGTTGACGAACGCACCCCGCTCGCGGGCGAGCCGGAGCAGCGGCCGCAGGCGCTCCTTGGCGCCGGCCAGGCCCACGTCGCGGCTCAGCGGCTCGTAGTGGGTGGCCAGCGCGGTGGGCTTGACGCTGACGTTGACGCGGGCGAGGGACCCCGTGTCGTCCCGCTCGAGGTGGTCGTCGGGCGCCCAGCCGGCGCTGGCGTCGGACAGGGCGGTGACCAGCGCCGCCACCTTGCCCGCGTAGCGGTCGGCCTCGCCGCCCACCACGGTCCGCTCCCCCAGCACGTCGACGGTGAAGCCGCTGCCGCCGCGCCACAGCTGGTGCAGGCCGTCCACCGCCTCAGCCGGGGTGGCCCCCACGATGAACTGCTGCGCCATGCGCCGGATGTTGCGCCGTGCGACCCGGGCCGCGACCCGGTCGCCCAGCGGCACGCGGTCGGCCACGCCGATGCCCGCCTCCAGCATGCGGGGGACGTCGACCCCCGCGAAGTACTCCCGCAGGTGGCGGGCCACCTCGGCGTCGGTGCGCAGCGCGGGGAACACGTCGACGAAGCGGAAGAGCTGGGTCTTGAACGCGGGCCGCGCCATGGCCCAGTCCATGACCCGCTCGCTCCACCACGACATGGCGAAGACCCGCGAGCGCTCGGCTTCGCCGGCCTGGGCGAAGCGTCGGGCGAGGGCCACTGTGTCCCGTTCGACCTCGGGAACCATCCCTTCACGCTACAAAGCGCGCACTTGGTGGCGCGAGGGCGTAGCCTCTTCGCTGCACGATCGACGCTCGAAGTACGCCCGATCGGCTGGAACAGAACAGATAGGCAAAAACACCATGGCAGTCGGTACCGTCAAGTTCTTCAACGCAGAGAAGGGCTACGGCTTCATCTCCCGTGACGGCGAGGACGACGTCTTCGTCCACTACTCGAACATCCAGGGCAGCGGCTATCGCTCCCTCGAAGCCGGCCAGCGGGTCGAGTTCGAGGTCGGCCCGGGTCGCAAGGGCGACGAGGCTCAGAACGTCAGGGTGGTCTGAGCCAGCGTGTCCCGGCGGCGTACCACCTTCGGCAAGCTGCAGCGAGACCGCGACAAGCAGGCCAAAGCACAGGCCAAGCAGGAGCGGCGGGCAGAGCGGGCCGAGCAGGGTGACGACTCCGACGACGGTGCGGGCCAGACGACCGAGGCCGACCAGGCCACGGTCCTGGCCCAACTCGCCGACCTGCACGCCGCTTTCGACGACGGGAAGATCACATTCGACGACTTCGAGGCTCGCCGCGAAGAGCTGACGAGCAAGTTGCGCGTCGACTGACCGGAGAGATTCGCACGGGGGGCTCCGGCCCCCCGGCGACTACTCGGGTCGACGAATGACCATCTGGGTTGCCGCGCGCTCGGCCACGAGCGGCCGGACGTGGTCGGCGATGACGGCCTGATGGACCGGATGGTCGCGGTAGGTCTTCCAGTCCTCCGTCGAGGCGAAGTCGCCGACGACGGCGAAGTCCCAGTTGCCCTCGGCCAGCCCCGCATCGGTGCCCACGGTGTAGGCGGCGATCTCGGGGATGGCGGCCGGCAGCCGCCGCAGCTCCTCCGCGAGCCGGGTCCGCTGCTCTTCGGTCACGTCGGGGCGGAAGCGGAACATCACGACATGCCGTAGTGCCATCGTCGCTCCTTCTCGTCTAGAGGAGACCGGGGAAGGCCCCGCCGTCGATCTGCAGCGCGGTGCCGGTGATGAAGCCCGCGGGTTCAGAGCACAGGAAGGCCACCGCGGCGCCGAAGTCGTCGGGGTCGCCCACCCGACCCACGGGTAGGGACGCGCCCACGCCGGACACGTCGCCGCCGTGCAGCTGCAGGAGGCGGTCGGTGGCGTGCAGGCCCGGCTGCACCGAGTTCACGGTCACGCCCCGGGGCGCCACCTCGGTGGCCAGGGTCTTCAGGAACGCGGTGGCGCCCGCACGCGCCGTGTTGGACAGGATCAGCATGGCCGCGGGCTGGCGCACCGTGATCGAGGTGATCGCCACCACCCGGCCCCAGCCGCGCCCGGCCATGGCCGGCACCGCGGCCCGGCACATCGCCACCGTCGACAGCAGGTTGAGCTCCAGCGCGGGCGCGTAGGCGTCGAGGTCGGTCGAGGCGAACGTGCCCGGCGGGGGCCCGCCGGCGTTGGTCAGCAGGATGTCGACCCCGCCCAGCACGGCGGCCGCGTCCTCCACGAACGCGGTGGCGCCGGCGACGGTCGCGACGTCTCCCACCAGGCCGGACACGGTGGCCCCGGCCCGGGCGTCGGCCTCCAGGCCGGCCACCGCGGCGGCGACCCGCTTGGCGTCGCGGCCGCAGATGGCGACGTGGACGCCCTCGCGCACCAGCGCCCGAGCGCAGCCCAGGCCCAGCCCGGCGGAAGCAGCGGCCACGGCCGCCCGGCGTCCGGTGATGCCCAGGTCCACGGGCGCAGAGGCTACCCGGGTGGATTTCGGTGTAGCGCTGCCGTCAGCGGGTAGCTCACAGGACAACCAGCCCACGCACCACCGCGGAGGCACCCGTGCATACGTCCCTGACCGCCCTCGACTCGACCGACCCGTCGTCGCCCCGCCGCGCCCGTCGCACGGGCGGTGAGGGCGAGTCGCGGACCGATGCGCCGGACCGGCACGAGGATGCGGAGCGGTTCCGGCGCTACCGGGCCACCGGCGACCGCGCGCTGCGCAACCAGCTCATCGAGGACCACCGCTGGCTGGCGTTGCACTGCGCCAAGCGCTTCGCCAACAAGGGCGAGCCGCTCGACGACCTGATCCAGGTCGCGCTGCTCGGCGTGCTCAAGGCCGTAGAGCGCTTCGACCCGGACTTCGGCGCCACCTTCGCCACCTTCGCCGTGCCCACCATCACCGGTGAGCTGCGGCGCCACTTCCGCGACACCACCTGGGCGGTGCACGTGCCCCGCCGGGCCAAGGACCTGCAGCACACCGTCAAGGTGGCGGTGAACGAGCTGGGCCAGATGCAGGGGCGCTCCCCCACCGTGGACGAGATCGCCGGCCACGCCGGCGTCCCGGTCGAGGACGTGCTCGAGGCCCTGGAGGCGGCCCGCTGCTACCGCAAGACCCCCCTGGCCGCCACCAGCGATGACGGTGAGGTGGACGACATCACCACGCTGGGCGGGCCCGACGGCGCCCTCGACGCCGTCGATGCCACGGCCACCGTGCAGTGCCTGCTCGGCGAGCTGCCCGCCCGCGAGCGGCGCATCGTCGAGCTGCGCTACATGGGCGGCCTCACCCAGTCGCAGATCGCCGACCTCGTGGGCGTGAGCCAGGTGCAGGTCTCCCGCCTCCTGCGGGCCAGCCTGGCCAAGCTGCGTGGCACGCTGGCGGACGTCGCCGGAACCTGCGCGGTGTGACATGACCCTGTGTCAGCTCATCGCCTTCGACAACTCGCCGGAGCGGGTCCTGCTCGACATCATCCCGCTGGAGACGCTGGTCATCGACGGCGCGGTGATCCCCCGTGGGATGCCGCTGTCGATGAGCTTCCTGCCCAGTGACGATCCGACCGAGCACTCCGAGATGGTCGCTCTGTTCGACCGCTGGATGGACAACGACGACGGGTTGCTTGGGCTGGACGTGGCCACCGCGGCCGAGATCGGCGGCTTCCGCTACGTCTTCACCCACGACAACGAGCAGTTGGTCCTCGACGTCCGCACCTGAGCCGCCCGTCGCGCGGGTGAGCGCCGCCCGCGGCGGGTACACCTCCGCCCGTGATGTGGGCCGCCACCAGCTTCGAGCTGGACACCGACGTCGTGGTCCGGCTGCTGGGCGCGACCGTGCTGGGCGGCCTGGTGGGCATCGAGCGGGAGGCCAGCGACCAGCCCGCGGGCCTGCGCACCCACATCGCAGTGGCCCTGGGGGCGGCGCTGTTCGGGGTGGTCTCGACGCTGGGCTTCGTCGAGTTCGATCAGCTCAGGGCCAGCTCGACCCTGCAGGCCGACGTGACGCGGGTGGCGTCGAACGTCGTGGTCGGGATCGGCTTCCTGGGCGCGGGCGTGATCTTCCGGCAGGGCAACACCATCCGGAACCTCACGACCGCGGCCAGCATGTGGGTGGTGGCCGCCATCGGCCTGGCCTGCGGGGTCGGCGATGTGACGACGGCCGCCATCGCCACCGTGGTGCTGCTGGGCAGCCTGGTCCTGCTCCGCCCGATCCGCTCGGTGATCCGCCGCCGCTGGTCCACGATGTCGATCGTGGTCCACGTGCACATGCGCGCCGGCATCCCATCCGACGAGGTGATCGACATGTTCGCCGGCGACGGGCACGTCGAGACCGACGAGCTCAGCGTGCGCAAGGACCAGGGGCGTATGGTGCTGGTCAGCTCCGTGAGCGGCCCGCCCCACGACGTGCGACGCTGGGTGTCCCACCTGGCGGCCCGCCCCGAGATCGAGTCCATCAGTGAGGAATGAGCCGATGGGAGACCCTCTATGAGCGAGCCTGTGGAGCGAATCAGAAACACAGTGCGTTACTCGGCCCTCTGGGCCGAGCGCTCATTGCCCGCAGCCCGAAGGACGCGCCAATGAGCGATTCGCAGGAGTCGATCGTCATCGCCAGCCGCCGGGAAGGGCCGAAGGCGATCGTCGAGCTGTCGGGTGAGCTCGACCTGCACTCGTCGCCCCAGCTCAGCGCGACCGTGGACGACCTGCTGGCCGAGTCCCCGAGCGTGGTCGAGATCGACGCCGCCGGCCTGACCTTCGCCGACTCGGCCGGGCTGCGGGCCCTGCTGGTGGCTCACGCCGACGCCGGCCAGCAGGGTGTCACGCTGCGACTGAGCCGGGTGTCCGATCAGCTGGACCGGCTGCTGGAGATGACCGGGCTGCGCGAGACCCTGGTCGGCGCGGTGTAGCCGACTCGCGGTTTCCGGTCGTCGCTAGCCGACTCCGCCACCCCGCACGACCTTGCGGGCGACGAAGAAGACGGTGTCGCCGTCGCGGGTCAGCTCGTGGCCGTCGGTGACGACGTCCAGGATCTGGCGGGACAGCGTGAGGCGCTCCTCGTCGATCGTCTCGCCGGGCGCGGCCCGGGTGGTGCCGACCACCACCAGGGTCTGGCCGAGCTCGAAGGTGAGGCGCACGACCTCGCCGTCGCCGAGCTCGATGAGCGTCGCGCACAGCTCGTCGACCGCGATGCGGAAGTCCTCGACCTCTTCGAGCGGCAGGCCCGAGGTGGTCGCCACCCCGCTCGCCATCAGGCGCGCCAGACGCATGTACCGGCTGTCCGGCGGGAGTGCTATTTCGACGCGGCCACCGAGGGGCTCCATGGTCCTACCTTCCGCCTTCGCGTAATCAGTACCCCGGGGCGTGGGGCCTAGACGGCCGGAACCGGTGCCGGCGCTCATCGTCCCTCCAGCACCACGACGGCGCCACCTCCCGGAAGGGGGTAGATGTCGGCGTCCCTGCCTCCACCTGGTTTCCCTCCCTCGGCCACCGGATCCAACTGGGCGGAGACACGGTCGAACAGGTCGTCGGCCAGGGCCGACGACAGCGGCTTGCCCACCGCCGCCCCGTCGATCCGTTCGGCCGCCACCCGGCTCAGGCCGCGGATGCGCCGGTCGTCGTCGACCACGAGCACGACGACGTCCGCCACGCCCAGCAGCACGTCGACGAGGCTCTCCAGGTCGTCGGCCAGCTCGCGGCTATCCGCCAGCGCGCCCGCCAGCTGCTCGATCTCCCGGGTCGAGGCCTCGACCCGCGCCCTCAGATCGGCTATGAGCTGGCTCGGATCGGTCATCGATGCACCGCAGCGAATCCTAGGGGTCGGCGACCCGACCAGCCCTACCCCCGGCCATGCGCCCCCAGACCGCGCGCTGGGTTACGAGCCGCGGCGGGCGGGAACGGATGAAGCGTGACGACGGCCACCCTCACCCATGAGCTGCGCCGGGGTCGCCGTGCCCTCGAGGCCTCCGACGTGGCGTCGGACCACGCCCGCGCCCTGCTCACCATGCCGGCCGACAAGGTCGAGCGGCGCTGGCTGGCCGGGGAAGCGGTGCGCCCCGCGGTCGACGCCGAGCTGTGGCGGTTGCACGTGCGCTATGCCCGGGACCGGGACGAGGACACGCTGGCCACGCTGGTCGAGCGCTACCGCCCGCACGCCGAGGCCCAGGCCCGCCGCCAGTACCGCCGGGGCGAGCCCATCGACGACCTCACCCAGGTGGCCTACGAGGCGCTCATGCAGGCCCTCCGGCGTTTCGATCCCGACCGGGCCAAGCCCTTCCTGGCCTTCGCCAAGCCGACGATCGTCGGGTCGCTGCGCCGCCACTTCCGCGACGCGGGCTGGTCCATCCGGGTCCCCCGCCGGGTGCACGAGCTGGCCAGCCCGGTGCGGGACGCGCAGGAGCTGTTGACCCACGACCTCGGCCGGCCGCCCTCCCCCGGCGAGATCGCCGACTTCATCAGCGAGGACGAGCACGAGGTGCTCGACGCCCTGCGAGCCGAGGAGGCCCGGGTCACCACCTCGCTCGACGCCCCCGATCCCGCCAGCGGCCTCCCGGCCGAGCAGGTCATCGGCCGGCCCGACCGCGGGTTCGTCGGGATCGAGAACCGCACGGCTCTGCTGCAGAGCCTGGACCGGCTGTCGGACGAGGATCGCGCCCTGCTGCAGATGTACTTCGTCGAGGAGCACACCCAGTCGCAGATCGCCGAGCTACTGGGCTGCAGCCAGATGCAGGTGTCGCGCCTGCTGCGCCGCGCCGTGCGGCAGCTCCGGCGCCACATGCTGGAGGCGTGACATGAGCGTCATCAAGGGTCGCAGCTGGCGCGCCTCCGAGCTGCGCGCCGTCTCGGCGAAGGCCGCCGAGTGCACCCGCTGCGACCTGTACCGCAACGCCACCCAGACCGTGTTCGGGGAGGGCCCGGCCCCCGCGCCGGTGATGCTGGTGGGCGAGCAGCCGGGCGACCGCGAGGACCAGGAGGGCGAGCCCTTCGTGGGGCCCGGCGGGGCGGGTGCTGGACCAAGCGCTGGCCTCGGTGGGCATCGATAGGGACCGGCTGTACATCACCAACGCGGTCAAGCACTTCAAGTGGGAGCCCCGGGGCAAGCGCCGCATCCACCAGCGCCCGAGCGCGTCCGAGGTGACGGCGTGCCACGGCTGGCTGGACGAAGAGCTGAAGCGGGTCGACCCCGAGGTCGTCGTCGCGCTGGGGGCGGTGGCGGTGCGAGCCTTGTTCGGCAAGCCGAGCGCGGTGGGCGAGATGCGCGGGCAGGTGCACGAGTGGGACGGCCGCCTGCTCGTCGTGACCGTGCATCCCGCGTCGATCGTGCGCCTCCGCGACGCCGAGGATCGCGGCCGGGCGCTCGAAGAGTTCGCCGCCGACCTGCGCCTCGCCTTCGAGGCGGCACGATCCCGTTAGAAGGGGGCGCCGGCGGGTAGCTCTGGCAGCGTCAACCGATTCTCACTACTGGGGAGCGGAAGCGCGATGGCGTGGATCAACCGCAAGGACAGGACGACCTACTCGTGGAGCGACGTGCCGGCCGAGGCACTGCCCACTGACCGTGAGATGAAGTCAGCGCTGGTGCACCGGCTCAACGAGAACCCCTACACCGAGGATGCCGAGATCAAGGTGGACGTAGACCACCGGGTGATCGTGCTCGGTGGGGAGGTGGAAACGCCGATCGCCAAGCGGGTGGCCGGGGATGACGCCTGGGACACCCCCGGCGTGATCGACGTGAGCAACCAGCTGGTGGTGGCCGGCGACCTGGTCCGGGTCTAGAGCCAGGGCCGGCCGAGATCGTGCAGCGACTCGGCCAGCAGGCTGAGGAGCACCCACGCGGTGCCCATCAGGAACGCCAGCGCTACGGCCGTCAGCCCGATCTGGCGGGCCACCCGCCGGTAACGCGGCGGCCGTAGCGGGGCGACCAGGGCCTCGAAGGCGGCGTCCCAGTCGATCGTCTCTTCATCGCTCTCCACGGGTGCCTCCCCAACGCCCGTTCGATGTGCCGTACGTCACACTACTTGTCTGCGCCTCACGGCGCAGGCGACAGTGGCGCACCTGGCACGCGGGCATGGGACGAAGGGGGCACACATGACGAGCGACGGCGACGCGCCGGGGGGCCGCGAGGTCGTCGAGACGGGGTCGAGCGGCGACCAGGAGACGGAGCGGTCGAGCCGCGACCAGGACATGGAGCGCACGAGCCGCGACCAGGACACGGAGCAGTCGAGCCGCGACCAGGACACGGAGCGGTCGAGCCGCGACCAGGACATGGTGCGCACGAGCCGCGACCACCGCGAGGTGCAGGCCCGAATGGAGCGCTGGCTCGCCGGGCGCCTGCCCGAGGGCGCGGCACCTCGCATCACCGAGCTGCAGCCCACGTCGGCCAACGGCATGTCCAACGAGACGCTGCTGCTGACGGCCTGCTGGCGGGAGGGCGGCGAGCCGCGCCAGGAGCGGCTGGCCGCCCGGCTGGCCCCGGACCCGGGGGACGTACCCGTCTTCCCCCGGTACGACCTGGAGCGCCAGTACGAGGTCATCCGGCTGGTCGGCGAGCTGAGCGACGTGCCGGTCCCGCCGGTGTGGTGGTCCGAGCCGGATGCGGGCGCCATCGGCACGCCGTTCTTCGTGATGGGCCACGTCGACGGCCGCGTCCCGCCGGACGTCATGCCCTACACCTTCGGGGACAACTGGCTGCACGACGCAACCCCTGACGAGCAGCGCAGCCTCCAGGACGCCACGGTCAGCGTGCTGGCCCGGCTGCACGCGGTGGAGGACGCCGAGCGCCGCTTCGCCTTCCTCCGCCCCGACCAGCCGGGCGACACCCCGCTGCGCCGCCGGGTGGCCGCCGCCCGGGCCTGGTACGACTTCGCGGCCGCCGACGGGTTCCCCTCACCCCTGGTGGAGCGGGGCTTCGCGTGGCTCGACGCCCACTGGCCCCGCGACGAGGGCGAGACGGTGCTCAGCTGGGGCGACTCCCGCATCGGCAACGTCCTCTACGACGGCTTCGTCCCCGCGGCCGTGCTCGACTGGGAGATGGCCACGCTCGGGCCCCGCGAGCTGGACGTCGGGTGGCTGATCTACGGCCACCGGATCTTCGACGACATCGCCGGCGCGTACGGCCTGCCGGGGATGCCGGAGTTCATGCGGGCCGACGACGTGGCCGACCACTACGAGGCGCTCACCGGGCACCGGCTGCGTGACCTGGCCTTCTACGGCACCCTGGCGGCGCTGCAGTACGCCATCGTGTTCCTGCGCACCGGGGCCCGCTCGGTCCACTTCGGCGAGCAGGAGCCGCCGGCCGAGGTCGACGACCTGCTCCACAACCGCGCGCCGCTGGAGCGCATGCTGGTCGGGGAGTATTGGACATGACCTTTCCGGTGCCCCTCGACGAGTACGCCGTCCACCAGACGCCCCTGTCGCTGCGCTACGTCGGAACCAGCGACCGCAACTTCTACGACCGCGCCTACTTCAACGCGCACGACCGTACCGGGGACGTCTTCCTCGTCACGGGGCTGGGCGTGTACCCCAACCTGCGGGTCATGGACGCCTACGCCACCGTCCGGCGGGGCGATCGGCAGTGGACCGTGCGCTGCTCCGACGCCCTGGACGACGAGCGCCTCTCCCCCACCATCGGCCCCTACCGGGTCGAGGTGCAGGAGCCGCTGCAGCGCATCCGCCTGATCTGCGACGGCGACGACCACGGGCTGGGCTTCGACCTCGTGTGGGAGGGCTCGTTCCCCGCGGTGATGGAGCAGCACCACGTCATGCGGGCGGGAGCTCGGGCCATCCTCGACGCCTCCCGCTTCGCCCAGGTGGGCACCTGGTCGGGGCAGCTGCGGGTGGACGGGGACGAGATCGCCGTGTCGCCCGACGTCTGGGTCGGAACCCGGGACCGCTCCTGGGGCATCCGCCCGGTCGGCGAGGGCGAGCCCGGGGGCCGCCCGGCCGACGACCCCACCGCCGGGCTGTGGTGGCTCTACGTGCCGCTGCGCTTCGACGACCACGCCGTCCTGGTCATCGTCCAGGAACAGCCCGACGGCTTCCGCACCCTCAACGATGCCACCCGGGTCTGGCCCGACGGGCGGGTCGAGCAGCTCGGCTGGCCGGAGGTCGAGATCACCTACCGTTCCGGCACCCGCCTGCCGGAACGGGCCACGCTGCACCTGACCGAGCGGGGCGGCAAGCCCCTGACCATCGACGTGACCGCGCTCGGCCACGTGGCCCTGCACGTGGGCGCCGGCTACGGCGGCGACCCCGACTGGGGGCATGGCCAGTGGCGGGGCCGGGGCTGGGTCGAGGGCGCGGCCTACGACCTCGCCGACCCGGCCATCCTGGCCCGCGTGCCGTTCGGCGTGATCGACCACGTGGCCCGGGCGACCTGTGACGGGGTCGAGGGCTGGGGCCTGTTCGAGCACGGCACCCTGGGACGCCACGATCCCTCCGGGTTCTCCGGCTGGGACTCGGTGGCGCCCTGATGCACGTCCGGCTCGCCGTCCCCGCCGACACCAGCGCCATCGCCGCCCTGACCCGGGCCCATCGCGCCTGCCTGGCCGAGTGGTCACCGACCTGGTGGCGGCCCGGGCCTGACGCCGACGAGCTGCACGCGGCCTGGCTCGGCCACCTGGTCACGGCCGAGGGCCCGGTGATGCGGGTGGTGGAGGACGGCGGCGAGGTGGTGGCGTGCGCGGTGGCCATGCCCCAGCCGGGCCAGTGGTTCGTGGACGACGTCGCGGTGGCCGACGACGGGGCCTGGCCCGGGCTGTTGGCCGCGGTCGAGGAGCGCCCCGCGCTGACCTGCGTGG
>JBKPRV010000052.1:0-4551 GCA_046734715.1 Actinomycetota bacterium
GCGCTGGGCTGGGCGACGGTGGCCGAGGCCGACGACGACGAGTGGCGCACCATGTACGAGACCAATGTCTTGGGCACCGTGCGCATGGTCCGGGGCCTACTACCCGCGCTGGAGGCCAGCGGCGACGGCCACGTCGTCACCATCGGCTCGATCGCGGGCCACGAGCCCTATGCCTTCGGGGCCGGCTACAACGCCGCCAAGTTCGCGGTGCGGGCGGTCAGCGGAGTGCTCCGCCAGGAGCTGCTGGGGCGGCCGGTGCGGGTCAGCGAGATCGACCCCGGCATGGTGGAGACCGAGTTCAGCCTGGTGCGCTTCGGCGGCGACGCCGAGCGGGCGGCCAAGGTGTACGACGGCGTCACCCCGTTGCGGGCCGAGGACGTGGCCGAGTGCGTCCGCTGGGTGGCGTCCCGTCCCAGTCACGTCAACGTGGACCAGCTGATCGTGCTGGCCCGGGACCAGGCGGGCGCCCGCCAGGTCCACCGGCACCCCTAGGGCCTAGCGCCGCTGGCAGGTGGGGCACCACGTGGCGGTGCGGCCGTCGAGGGTGCGGGAGCGGAGGGGGGTGCCGCAGCGGGGGCACGGCAGGCCGGCCTGGCCGTACACGTCGAGGCGCTGCTGGTTGCGGCCGGGCTCGCCGTTCACCGTGCGGTAGTCGGACAGCGTGGTGCCGCCGTAGCGGATGCTGGAGGTGAGGACGTCGCGTAGGGCGGCGAGCAGGGCCGCGGCCTGGGCTCGGGTCACGGTGCGGCGGGCGGGGTGGATGCGGGCTCGCCACAGGGCCTCGTCGGCGTAGATGTTGCCTACGCCTGCGATGGGGCGCTGGCTGAGGAGCTGGGTCTTCACCGCCCGGCGGCTGGAGCGCAGGGCTCGCCAGAACGTCTCGGCGTCGAGGGCGGGGTCGAGGGCGTCGGGGCCCTGGACGGCCAGCGTGCCCGCGTAGACCCCGCCCGTGGCCAAGGCCAGGCGCCCGAAGCGGCGCACGTCCCGGTACTCCAGCGCCTCGCCCGTGGGGCCGTCGAGCGCCCACCAGGCCCGCACGTAGGCGTCGCCCACATCGCCCGCGGGGCGCACCCGCAGCGAGCCGGTCATGCCCAGGTGGACGACCAGCTCGCGGTCGTCGTCCAGGCCCAGCAGCAGGTACTTGCCCCGCCGGGACACGGACTCGACGGCCGCGCCCTGGGCGTCCAGCGCGGGCGAGAACTTGGGATGGGCGAAGGCCCACGCCTCGCCGAAGCGGCGCCCCACCACCAGCGGCTCCAGCTGGCGGCGGATGGTCTCGACCTCGGGTAGCTCTGGCACGGGGGGGTGGCCTAGGCCTCCATGACCACGGGGACGATCATGGGCCGCCGCTTGGTCGACTCGTTCACGAACTTGCCGGCGGCCCGGCGCACCACCTTCTGCAGCGCCTCGATCTCGACGGCGCCGGTGGCGAAGGCCTCCTTCACCGCCTGGCGCACCTCCTCGGCGCACTCGGCCAGCAACGGCTCGGCTTCGGGGGCGTAGACCCAGCCCCGGGTGATGACCTCCGGGCCGACCAGGATGGCGCCCGTGGCCACGTCCACCGTGACCACCACCACCACGACGCCCTCCTCGGCGAGGACCCGCCGGTCGCGCAGCACGCCGTGGCCCACGTCGCCGATGATCCCGTCGACGTACAGGTAGCCGGCGGGCACGTTGGCGCCCACCCGCAGGCCGTTGTCGTCCAGCACCAGCTGGTCGCCGTCGGTGCACACCAGCACGTGGTCATCGGGCAGCACGCGCATGCTCCGGGCCAGCTTGGCGTGGGCCACCATGTGCCGGTACTCGCCGTGCACCGGCACGAACCAGTCGGGCCGCACCACCGAGATCAGGGTCTTGAGCTCCTCCTGCTTGGCATGGCCCGAGGCGTGCACGTCGGCCTGGCCGGAGTGGACGACCTCGGCCCCCAGCCGCACCAGCCCGTCGATCACCTTGGACACGTTCATCTCGTTGCCCGGGATCGGATGCGAGGACAGGATCACCGTGTCGTCGGCATTGATCTCCAGCCACCGGTTGTTGCGCTGGGCCATGAGCGCCAGCGCCGACATGGGCTCGCCCTGGCTGCCGGTGGAGATCACGCACACCTGCCCGGGGGGCAGGTCGCGCACGTCGTCGATGTCGACCAGCGCGTGGTCGGGGATGCGCAGCAGCCCCATGTCCCGGGCCAGCCGCACGTTCTTCTTCATCGACAGCCCGAGCGTCGCCACCTTGCGCCCGGAGGCCATGGCCGCGTCGGCGATCTGCTGAACCCGGTGGATGTGGCTGGCGAAGCAGGCGATGACGATGCGCCGGCCTTCGTGTTCGTGAAACAGGTCGTAGAGGATCTTGCCCACCGACGTCTCGCTGCGGGCGTACCCGGGCTCTTCCGCGTTGGTGGAGTCGCTCAGCAACAGGCGGATGCCCTCGCCCGAGGCCAGCGCCCCGATGCGGGCCAGGTCGGTGAGACGCCCGTCCACCGGCGTGAGGTCGAGCTTGAAGTCGCCGCTGTGCAGGATGGTGCCCTGCGGCGTGTGGAAGGCGGTGGCGAAGCCGTGGGGCACCGAGTGGGTGACGGGGATGAACTCGACGTCGCACGGGCCGATGCGGCGCCGCTCCCCGTCGGCCACGGGGATCAGCTCGGTGCGGTCGAGGACCCCGGCCTCCTCGATGCGGTTGCGGGCCAGGCCCAGCGTGAGCGCCGAGCCGTAGATGGGGAACGACAGCTCGCGCAGCAAGTAGCTGAGGCCGCCCATGTGGTCCTCGTGGCCGTGGGTGATGATGGCCCCGTCCACCCGGTCCGCGTTCTGGCCCAGGTAGGTGAAGTCGGGCAGGACCAGGTCCACGCCCAGCATGTCCAGCTCGGGGAACATGAGCCCGACGTCGAGCAGCAGGATGCGGCCCCCGACCTCGATGCAGGCGCAGTTGCGCCCGATCTCTCCCAGCCCGCCCAGGAAGGTGACGCGTACCGGGTCAGCCATGGGCCGCGAGCCCGAGGTCGTCGAGCACCCGGCGGACGGCCCGGCGCACATCGTCGTCCAGCGGTGGCAGCGGCAGGCGGAGCGCACCGCCCGGCTGGCCCAGCGCCTCCAGAGCCGCCTTGGCGGCGCTGGTGTGGACCCAGGTGGGCCCCGTCTCCACCGCGAACGACGGGCCCAGCCGGCGGTTGATCTCGGCCGCGGTGGGCGCGTCGCCCTTGTCGTGGGCGGCGATCATCTCGGCGTGCAGGCCCGCGGTCCAGTGGCTGGCGACGCCCACCACCCCGACCGCGCCCACCGCCAGCAGCGACAGCGTGAGCCCGTCGTCGCCCGAGTAGAGGTCGAAGTCCTCGGGCGCCCCGGCGACGATGCGGGCGGCCTCGGCCGGGTTGCCCCGAGCGTCCTTGAGGCCCGCGATGTTGGGCACCTCGCCGGCCAGGCGGACGATGGTGTCGACCTCCATGGCACGCGCCGTGCGGGACGGCACGTCGTACATGACCACCGGCAGGTCGGTGGCGGCGGCGATGGAGCGGAAATGGGCGTCGATGCCGGCCTGGGGCGGCCGGTTGTAGTACGGCGACACCGCCAGCAGGCCGTCCACGCCGGTCGCAGCGGCGCGGCGGGACAGCTCGACGCTGTGGCGGGTGTCGTTGCTGCCCGAGCCCGCCAGCAGCGGCACGTCCACCGCCGCGCGCACCGCCCGCCACAGCTCGACCTTCTCGTCGTCGCTGAGGGTGGGGGCCTCGCCCGTGGTGCCGGCTAGCACGAGGCCGTCACAGCCCTGGTCGACCAGCCAGCGGGCCAGCGCGGCGGCACCGTCCAGATCGAGGCGGCCGTCCTCGTGGAACGGCGTGACCATGGCGGTCAGAACCTTGCCGAAGCGAGCCATGCCCATCTACGACACTCCTTCTTCTCGTTTCACCGCGCTGCCCCGTCGCTAGCGCTCACGATGCCGCCTCGTCGCTCTCGTCGCTGCGCTCCAGGCCCAGGGTGGTGAGCAGGTCCTCGTGCAGCTCGAACCACACCGTGTGGAAGCTGGGCATGACCGGCTTCGCGAACCAGTCGCCCTCGCCCGCCTCGACCCGGCGCACCGCCTCCTGGAGCTTGGGCCCGTAGCCCTCGTAGCGGGCCAGCGCGCCGGACAGGTCGTCGACCAGGGGGGCGGCCTGGTCGCGCAGCCGGACCAGGTCGGCGACCACCCGGGCGTCGTAGGCCCGGTCGCGGTGGTCGTTCCGGACCATCTGCCCGCCGACGGTGCGCACCTGCCAGCGCGAGCAGGCGTCGAGCACGCCGGCGTTGAGGGCCCGGAAGCGCTCGTAGGCGCCGGTGACGGTGGGCCGGGCGCCGGTGGCGTCGACCTCCCGGCGCACCTCGCGCCGGTGCTCGGCGCGGCCCGCGGCGGTGAGCGACCAGCCGGCCAGCGCGCCGGAGCTCTCCGCGGCCAGGCCCTCGCCCGCCAGCTTCTCCAGCTGCGCGGCCACTTCGTCGGCCGGCAGGTCCGCGGCGGCCGCCACTGTGGCCGCATCCGCGGTGCCCTTGAGCCGCAGCGCGTGCAGCACCAGCAGGCGCGGATCGGACT
>JBKPRV010000053.1:0-3727 GCA_046734715.1 Actinomycetota bacterium
GGCCCGGCCGATGGCCTGGCGGATCCAGAAGGTGGCGTAGGTGGAGAACTTGAAGCCCTTGCGCCAGTCGAACTTGTCGACGGCGTGCTCGAGGCCCAGGTTGCCTTCCTGGATCAGGTCGAGCAGCTCCATGGAGGGGGGGAGGGGGTAGCGGCGTGCGATGCTCACCACCAGGCGGAGGTTCGCCCGGATGAAACGGTCCTTGGCGGCGGCAGCGGCGGCTACGGCCTTGCGCAGCTCGCGGCCCCGCTCGCCCGCGTCGAGGCGGGCGCGGGCCTCACGGCCACGCTCGATGGTCTGCGACAGCTCGCGCTCCTCATCTGCGGTGAGCAGGGGCACGAGGCCGATTTCGTTGAGGTACTGACCAACCGAATCACTCATGACGTACTCCTCAACCACCACTACCGCGGTGGGATTCCCCGCATTCACGGGTTTTCCCGGATCTCGGGGGTAAAAGTTCCGGGATATGGGGGCTTGGTTGCTTGGACTGTCCAGTGGTGACGACTGCCACCGATGTTTCGTTCCGAACCGGGCCTGCGGATGACCACAGGTTGCCGGCAGGCACATCAGACCGGCGCGTCAGGGGGAGTAGAATGCATCGTCGGGTACTGAGAGGTGCCGTGCGGTGGCTCGGTGAGCGCTGAGCCGAGTTGGCGGATTGGGGGATGGCCGCGCCCTGTCGTTGTGGCGGCGGGCCGAAGTGAGGTCCGCCTGACAGCGAGAATACGACGCGCGGGCAACCAGTACCCAGTCCGAAACGTAGGCATGCTGCCGCGCACACGTCCGCTCGCCTAGTTTTCCCGGCGTGGCAGGACTCTACGACCCCCGTACCGCCTTGGTGGTCGTGGACGTGCAGAACGATTTCGCCGACCCGGACGGCAGCCTGTACGTGCGCGACGCCGATTCGGTGATCGATGTGGCCAACGCCGAGATCGAGGCGGCCCGTGCCGCGGGGGCCCTGGTGACCTACACGCAGGACTGGCACCCCGCCGACACCCCGCATTTCGCCAAGGACGGCGGCACCTGGCCGGTGCACTGCGTCGCCGGCACTTGGGGCGCCGAGCTGCATCCCCGCCTGGTGGTGGCCGGCCAATCGGTCCGCAAGGGGACGGGCGGCGAGGACGGGTATTCCGGCTTCACCATGGCCGACCCCATCACGCGCGAGACGTCCTCCACCGGCCTGGAGGAGCTGCTGCGGGCCCACGACATCACCGGCGTCGTGGTCCTCGGCCTGGCCACCGACTACTGCGTCAAGGAGACCGCGCTGGACGCGGTGCGCCTCGGGTTCGCCACCACCGTGCTGGTCGACGGCATCCGGCCGGTCGAGGTCGAGCCGGGGGACGGCGAGAAGGCGGTGGACGCCATGGCCGAGGCGGGCGTGACACTCGGGTGACCGTCCCGCCGGCGCTGGTCACCGACCTCTACGAGCTGACCATGGCCGCCGCCTACGGGGCGGGCGTCGGGGACCGCGAGGCGACCTTCGAGCTGTTCGTCCGCAGCCTGCCGCCCCAGCGCCGCTTCC
The DNA here is from genome assembly GCA_046734715.1 of Actinomycetota bacterium. Taxonomy (GTDB): domain Bacteria; phylum Actinomycetota; class Acidimicrobiia; order Acidimicrobiales; family VFJN01; genus ZC4RG19. Next base: position 1,523 of record JBKPRV010000053.1, read on the forward strand.
TGGTGGCGGCGGGCCTGGACGATGCCCTCGCCGGCCTGGAGGCGTGGGCCTTCGAGCCTGCCGACGTCGACTACCTCCGTGGGTTGGGCCTGTTCCCGTTGGACTTCCTGGAGCGGCTCGGCGATGTGGGCTTCACCGGCTCGGTGTGGGCCGTGCCGGAGGGCGAGGTCGTCTTCCAGGGCGAGCCGCTGGTGCGGGTCACCGCTCCCCTCGTCGAGGCCCAGCTGGTAGAGACGTGGCTGCTCAACCGCATCGGCAGCCAGACTTTGCTGGCCTCCAAGGCCGCACGCGTGGCCCTGGCCTGCGGCGAGCGGGCTTTCGTGGACTTCTCGGCCCGGAGGGACCACGGGGTCGACGCCGCCCTGGCCGCGGCCCGCTCCGCCTGGCTGGCGGGGGCGGCAGGGACGTCGCTGGTGGCCGCCGGACGCCGCTGGGGACTGCCGCTGTCGGGCACCATGGCGCACTCGTTTGTGATGTCCTTCGACGACGAGCGCGATGCTTTCCGTGCGTACGCTCGGGCCTTCCCCCAGGGAGTCGTGCTGCTGATCGACACTTACGACACCGCCGAGGGCGCTCGGCGGGCCGCCGACGTCGCGCGCGAGCTCGCGGGCGAGGGCATCGGCATCTCCGGCGTGCGCCTGGACTCGGGCGACCTCGCATCCCTTTCGGTCGAGGTCCGCTCGATCCTCGACGCGGCCGGCCTTCCGGACGTCGACATCCTGGCGTCGGGCGATCTCGACGAGCACTCGGTGTCCACCCTGGTGACCCGGGGCGCGCCCATCAACGCCTTCGGCATCGGCACCCAGCTGGGGACCAGCGCCGACGCGCCCGCGCTCGGCGCCGTCTACAAGCTGGTGGAGGACGCCGCCGGTCCCAAGATGAAGCTGGCGGAGGGCAAGGTCACGCTCCCGGGCCGCAAGCAGGTCTTCCGGCTGGCCGACCGGGACGTCGTGGCCCTCCACGACGAGGACGTCCCCGGTGGCCGCCCACTGCTGGTCCCGGTCATGGCCGGCGGCCGGCGCACCGCGAGCGAGCCTTTGGCCCGGTCCCGCGAGCGCTGCATCGCCGTGCTGGCCGCCCTGCCGCCCGAGCTGCGGTCGCTGGAGCCCGCCCCCTACCCGGTGTGGAAGGTCGACACATCGCCGGGACTGGCGGCGCTGGCCTCCCGGGTCCACGCCGGCCTCGAGCCCGAGGCGTCCGGGTGAGCGAGCGCCTGGGCATCTTCGGCGGCACCTTCGACCCGCCGCACGTCGGGCACCTGGTCACCGCGGTCAACGTGCGCCACGATCTGGGCCTGGACCGGGTCCTGCTGGTGGTGGCGGGCCGCCCGTGGCAGAAGCTCGGCACCCGGGAGCTCAGCTCAGCAGCCGACCGCTACGCCATGGTCGCTGCCGCCGTCGGCACGGTGGACGGCCTCGAGGCAAGCGCGCTGGAGATCGATCGCCCCGGCTTGTCGTTCACGGCCGACACCCTCGCCATGCTGCGCGACGAGGACCCCCATCGCGACCTGTTCCTCATCCTCGGCAGCGACGCCGCCGCCGGGCTCCCCACCTGGGACCGAGCCGACGAGGTCCGCTCGCTCGCCACCCTGGTGGTCGTCGACCGCCCCGGCACCCGCTCCGCGGCCCCACCCCATGGCTGGATGTGGGAACGTTGCGAGGTCCCCCGCCTCGAAGTCTCCAGCACCGACCTCCGCGCCCGCGTCGCCGAAGGCCGCCCCCTCGACTACCTCCTCACCCCAGAGGTGATCGACGCCATCGCCACCCGCGGCCTCTACACCGCCCAGGTCGCCCCATGACCACCGACGCAGTCTCCGACGAACGCGGCGGAGAGGGCGAGCACGAGCCCCCGGCAGCCCCCCCGCCCTCAGACTCCTCCGCCCCTGCCTCCCCTGCCCCTGCCTCCTCCGCCCCTGCCTCCTCCGCCCCTGCCTCCTCCGCCCCTGCCTCCTCCGCCCCTGCCTCCCCTGCCCCTGCCGCCCCGGCCGCTGACTCTCCCACCCCTGCCGCTGACTCTGCTGCCCCGGCCGCAACGCCCGGGCTCAGGGCACCTCGCAAGCGCCGGCAGGCGCCGACCCGCCCGGCGAAACGGTCATGGACATGGTCGTCACCTTCCTCATCCCCGCCGTCCCCGGCCCCCGATCCCGCCGCCCCAGCCGCAGACCCGCCCCGCGACCCCACCGCAGCGCCGGGAGCGGACCCGGCC
>JBKPRV010000054.1:0-4349 GCA_046734715.1 Actinomycetota bacterium
GCGGGCGTGGGCGTGGGACTGGCGACCCGGCTGGTGTGGCCGGTGGCGCCCCGGGAGCCGGCGACCGTGGCCCCGCAACGGCGGTGGTCGGAGTTGGCGCCCTCGCCGGACGGGGCGGGGATCGGCATCGTGGTCAACCCCCGGGCGGGGTCGGGACGGCTCGCCCCGGCGGACCCGGCCAGCGTGCTGCGGGATGGCCTACCCGGCGCCGAGGTGATCGAGCTGGACGACCCCGCCGACCTGCCCGACGAGCTGGAACGGCTGGCCAAGGGCGGCTGCGCCGCGCTCGGGGTGGCCGGGGGCGACGGGTCCATCAACACCGCGGCCGGCGTGGCGCTGCGGCATGGCCTGCCGCTGGTGGTGGTGCCCGGGGGCACGCTCAACCACCTGGCCCGCGACCTCGGGGTGGAGACGGTCGAGGACGCCGTCGAGGCGATCCGCCACGGGACCGCGGCCGAGATCGACGTCGGCTGGATCGCGGGCCGGCCGTTCCTCAACACCGCCAGCTTCGGTGGCTACGTCGAGCTGGTGGACGCCCGCGAGGAGCTGGAGTCCCGCATCGGCAAGTGGCCGGCCCTGGCCGTGGCCCTGGCGCGGGTGCTGCGCCACGGGACCCCCGTGGTGGCCGCGCTCGACGGCGACCCGCGCCGGTTGTGGATCGTGTTCGTGGGCAACTGCCGCTACCTGCCCGAGGGCATGGCGCCCACCTGGCGGGAGCGGCTCGACGACGGCCGGCTCGACGTGCGGGTGGTGGACGCCGCCCACCCGTTCTGCCGGACCCGCCTGGTGACCGCGGCCCTCACCGGGACGCTGCGCCGCAGCCGGGTGTTCGAGACCTGGCAGGCCACGCGCCTGCACGTCCGCTCGACCGACGGCCCGCTGCGGCTGGCCCGCGACGGCGAGACGTTCGAGGGCGACGACGAGTTCGAGATCGCCAAGGACGGCGGCCGCCTGATGGTGTTCACCCCGCGCCGCTAAATCGCTTGCGGCCCGGCCCCGGGCGCGGCTGATATTCGCCGCCAGCTTCGAGACCGGAAGGGAGGGGTTGTGGCACGCACGCAAGGCACGGTTCGCACGGCGTCGCTCGTCCGCCGTCCCCGCCCGGTCGCCCAGGCCTCCGCCTGACGCACCCGCGGTCGACGCCTGCCGGACGCGCGGCGCACCCGCGTCCCCACAGGTGCCACCCTCGGAGGAGATCCCTTGACGCGCGACCAGCGCAACCGGCAGCGGCGTCGCCTGCCGGAGTCCTTCCGCTGCCGTCATTGCCGCCTGGACGTGCCCACGGCGGCGCCCGGCACGGCCCATCGCAACCACTGCCCCCACTGCCTGTGGAGCCGTCACGTCGACGACTCCCCGGGCGACCGCGCCATGGCCGAGCTGTGCGGCTCGGGCATGGAGCCCATCGCCATCAGCGTGCGCGGCGGGGGCGAGTGGTGCCTCATCCACCGCTGCACCGGCTGCGGCACGGTCCACCTCAACCGCATCGCGGGCGACGACAGCCCGCTGCTGCTGGTCCGCATCGCGGTCGGGCCGCTGGCCCAAACCCCGTTCCCCCTCGACCTGCTCGCGCAGATCTAGGGGGAACGGGTGGTGCTTCCCGCTCTTTGCTGCTGGCGCAGCGGGCCGCTCGGGCCCCGGCGACGGGGACGCCGCCTCAGGTCCCCCTCGACCTGCTCGCGCAGATCTAGGGGGAACGGGTGATGGTCCTACTCACCGGCGTATGTGCCGAAGCTCCAGATGTTGCCCTCCAGGTCCCGGACGGTGAAGCCGCGGGATCCGTAGTCCTCGTCGGCCGGGCCGCGGACGACCTCGGCGCCCGCCGCAGTGGCCTGGGCGAACAGGGCATCGGGGTCGTCGCACACCACGTAGACGGCGTCGTTGCCGGGCTTGCGCTGCCCGAACGCGGAGTCGTCCTTGCCGGCGGTGCCGAGCATGAAGCCGCCTCCGCCCGGCCACCGCATCTCGGCGTGCTCGATGATCTGCGGGTCGTCGGCGCGGGCGTAGGCGGCGCGGCGTTCGAGTCCGAAGGCCCTCGTGAGGAAGGCCATCGCCTCGGGGGCGTCGCTGTAGCTCAGGATCGGCCAGACCCGGGTGCTGCTCTCGGTGTTGTTGGTCATGCCCGCAGCGTCACCCGGGCGGGGCGGGATCGTCTTGGAAAGATGGAAGCTCCTCGGCGAGAAGCTGGGACGGGCTGCAGCCGGCCAGCTCGAGGAAGTCGCGGTCCAGGTGCGACTGGTCGAAGTAGCCGCACGAGGCCGCGACCTGGGCAATGGTCGTGAACGACGGCGTGTGCCGCAACATCGTCGTGGCCCGGTCGAACCGCAGCACCCGGGCCGCGAGCTTCGGGCCGAGGCCGAACTCCTCGCCGAAGCGGCGCGCCAGGTGCTGGCGGCTCCATCCGAGCTCGTTCGCGAGCTCGCCGACCGCGGTGACCCCGCCGGATCGGACCAGCGTGTGCCAGGCCTGGCGAAGCTCCGGCGCCACGTGGGCGCCGGCGTCGGCGTTCGCCCAGCGCAGGAGCATCTCGTCGCACGCGGCGAACCGCGCGGGCCAGTCCGGCGCGCCCTGCAGGCGCTCCCACAGCTCCCCGCCCTGCCGGCCGACGACGTCCGAGCACTCGACGCTGGCGTCCCACAGCACGCGGGACGGCACGCCGAACAGCACGCGGGCGCCGAGCGGGCTGACGTCGATCTGCACCCCCTCCTGGTGGGCGCCGTAGCCGATGGTGGCCGACCGACCTTGCAGGCCGCTCACCACGCAGCGATAGCTGTCGGGCGCGTGATGGGGATCGGACTGCGCGATGACGTCGATGGGGGGACCGATGCTGACGATGAACGTCAGGTACCGGGACGGGAGCCCGCGGTGGACGCCGGGCGCGAACCCGGTCAGCCGGTAGCCGACGTAGCGCTCGATGAACGCCCGCAGCGGCGGCGCCGGCAGCGCCGTCACGTACTGGCTGTGGCGCTCCACGGGCCCGGCCCGGTCTCCCTAGAAGTCGGCCACCCGAGGGTCGGGGCGGTCGCTGTCGATCCCGTAGTGGGCGATCGCCTCGGCGACCGTCTCGGCCTTCACCTCGCCCTGCTGGGCCAGGGCCCAGAGGGTGGCCACCACCACGTGCGGCATGTCCACCTCGAAGAACTCCCGCAGGCGCTCCCGGGTGTCGGAACGGCCGAAGCCGTCGGTGCCGAGGGGCACGAACGGCTGGCGCACCCACCGGGCCACCTGGTCCGGCACCGCCTTCATGAAGTCGGTGACTGCCACCACCGGCCCGCCGTCGGGGCCGAGCAGGCGGCTGACCAGCGGGGTGCGGGGCGCCTCCGTGGGGTGCAGGCGGTTCCAGCGCTCGGTGGACAGTGCCTCCTCGCGCAGGCGCTTGTAGCTGGTGGCCGACCACAGCTCGGCGCCCACGTCCCAGCGCTCGGCCAGCTCGGCCTGGGCGGCCCGGGCCGCGCCCTGGGCGGTGCCCGAGAACAGGATCGTCGCCCGGTGCGACGGTCCCTCCGGGGCCTCGGCCCAGCGGTAGAGGCCGTCGAGGATGCCCTGCTCGGCGCCCTCGGGCAGCGGGGGCATGAGGTAGTTCTCGTTGTAGAGCGTCAGGTAGTAGATGACGTCGCGCTCGTCGACCAGCATCTCCTTGATGCCCTGGCGGACGATGACCGCCATCTCGTAGGCGAACGCCGGGTCCCACGCCTCGACCGTCGGCACCGTCGACGCCAGCACGTGGCTGTGGCCGTCCTGGTGCTGCAGGCCCTCGCCGAGCAGCGTCGTGCGCCCGGCGGTGGCGCCGAGCAGGAAGCCGCGGGTGCGGGCGTCGGCGGCCTGCCAGATGAGGTCGCCCACGCGCTGGAAGCCGAACATCGAGTAGAAGGTGAAGAACGGCAGCATGGGCACGCCGCGGTGGGCGTAGCTGGTGGCAGCGGCGATGAACGAGGACGTCGATCCGGCCTCGGTGATGCCCTCCTCGAGCACCTGGCCGTCCTGGGCCTCGCTGTAGGACAGCAGCAGCTGGGCGTCGACCGGCTCGTAGACCTGCCCCTGGGCGGCGTAGATCTTGAACTCCTTGAACAGGGCGTCCATGCCGAACGTCCGCGCCTCGTCGGGGATGATCGGGACGACGCGGGGGCCGAAGCGCTCGTCGCGCGCCAGGTTGCGGACGAGGCGGGTGAAGGCCATCGTCGTGCTCACGGCCTGGTTGCCCGAGCCGCCCAGCACCTCGGTGAAGCTGGCGTCGGCCGGCAGCTCGAGCGGCCGCCGGCTGCGCACGACCCGCCGGGGCAGCGAACCGTCCAGCGCCCGGCGCCGCTCCATCATGTACTCGTACTCGGGGCTGCCGGGCGGCGGCCGGAAGT
>JBKPRV010000055.1:0-7800 GCA_046734715.1 Actinomycetota bacterium
CATCAGCGACCCGCCGCTCATCACGCCGATCGAGGAGGTCTTCGGCACCGAGGACGCGCAACAGATGACGGACATGATCCGAACGGTGATCCGCTCGTATCGGCGAACGCTGCCGGGTGACCGTCGGAAGCTGCTCGAGCGCTACCGCTTCGTCCACGGGGCCCGGAAGGTCGTCGGAGTCGGCAGCGTCGGCACGCGCGCGTGGATCGCCCTCTTCGTCGGCCGCGACACCGGCGACCCGCTCGTCCTGCAGCTGAAGGAGGCGCAGCCCTCGGTGCTCGAGCCATTCATCGGCAAGAGCGACTACGCCAACCGCGGGCAGCGGGTGGTGGAGGGCCAGCGGCTGATGCAGGCGGCCAGCGACATCCTGCTCGGCTGGATCCGGACCCAGGCGCCCGAGGGCGGCACGCGGGACTTCTACGTCCGCCAGCTCTGGGACGCCAAGGGCTCGGCGGTCGTCGAAGCCATGGAGCCGAACGCGATGGACTTCTACGCCCGCATCTGTGCCACCGAGCTCGCTCGTGCCCACGCCCGGTCGGGAGACGCCGTCGCCCTCGCGAGCTACCTCGGCAACGGGGACACGTTCGACCGGGCGATCGCCGCCTTCGCCGAGCTCTACGCCGATCAGAACGAACGAGACTACGACGCCCTGAAGGCCGCCGTGGCCTCCGGTCGCATCACCGCACAAACCGGCATCTGACCGCCCCGCGCCCGAGACCGAGCGAGGTCCAGCACCACCGACCCGCGCGGCGACGCAGCGGCCGGCCCAAGGCCCGTGACCGCTGCGTCGCTGACCGATCCGTCATCGGTTCTCGGCCGTCAGGCGATACACCACGTTGGCGACGTCACCGGTGACGTAGATGTCCCCGGTGGCACCGACCGCCACGCCGTTGAAGACCCATGTGGGGGGCGTGCCCGGAACCGCCGGTGCGCCGAGGCCGAGGCCGGACGCGACCGGACCGATCGCGCCGGTGGCGGGATCGACGCGGGTGACGCGCCCCAGCCCGGACTCCACGACGAGCAGGCTGCCGTCCCGGTCCAGGGCCAGGCCTTCGGGCTGGACCAGCCCGCCCGCCACCGGAACCGGAGAGGCCAGGACCTGACCGTCGGCCACGATCTGCCACACCACGCCCGAGGCCCAGTCGCCCACCCACAGGTCGTCGTCGCTGGCCGCGAGCCCGGCCGGCACGAACAGGCCCTGGGCCAGGGTGGTGCGCTCGCCCGTGCCGGCATCCAGCCTCACCACCCGGCCCGTCGCCAGTTCGGCCACCACCAGGTCGTCCTGGAAGCGGATGGCGTTCAGCGGGACGGCGAAGTCCTCGTAGCCCTCGACGACGGTGTCCGACTCCGGATCCCACACCTGGACGGCGTTCTGGAGCCAGGAGGTGACGACCAGATCGGTGCCGTCGGGGGCGACGGTGAACGGCGAGGTCAGGCCGCCCACGAAGGACTGCTGGTCGATGCCCTCGGCCCGTCCGGTCAGGCCGTCGTAGCGGTCCAGGGACCACAGGCCGGCGACGTAGAGCGACTCGCCCGCGTCGGTGTCGGGGAGCACCGCCACTCCGCCGGGAGCGATCAGGCCGGGCGAGCTAACCGTCCGGGGCGGCTTCCCGGGGCGGATCTCGTGGATGCCGCCGTTCCGGAAATTGGAGACGAACAGGTGGTCGCGGCTGTCGAAGGCCATGTTGTCCAACCCGGGCGGAACCCGTCCCACCACCGCGCGCCCCCCGGTGGTGGGGTCGACCCGCACGACCTCCCCGCTGTCGGACTCGGCCGCGTAGAGGTTGCCGCGTGAGTCGAAGTCCACGGCCGCGGGGAAGGCCAGCCCGTCCGCGATCGGGGTCACCGCGGCCGTGTCGACATCGATGCGGACGATCCGGTCCAGGAACGGCTGGGGGGCGTAGAGCAGGCCGTCCGGTCCGAAGTCCATCCCGTTCAGCCCGAGGGCGCGCTGGCCCGAGTCCGGGATCACCACGGTGGGCGCCGCCACCAGGTCCGGGTCCAGCTCGTACAGCCCGTTGCCGTAGAACGCCTGGGCGGCGAAGAGGCGCCCGTCGTCGGAGAAGGCGATCGGGTTCATCCCGGGGGCGACGAGCTGTTTGGTGACCGTGCCGTCCGGCTCACGCCGGCCGACCTCGCCCGTCAGCAGGTCGGTCCAGTACAGCGACCCGTCGGGTCCGAAGGTGACGTCGTCAGGGGCCTGGACGCCGGCGTCCGGACCGTACCGGTCGGTGACCCGGCCGGTCCGCGGATCCATGGCCACGATCTCGCGCCCGGGCACGCTGGCCACCCACAGCCGGTCGTGGGTGTCGAACACCATGCCGTCGGCGCCTGGAAGCGGTGCTCCCTTCACCAGCACTTCGACCGCGGGCTGCGCCGGCTCCGTCGCGGCCCCGGGGGTGGCCACCGCCAGCAGCGTCGCGCCGATGGCGACGATGGCCGTCATGAGTCGTGTGTGCATTTCCGCCTCCTCTCGCGTCCCCGCACGGGGACCCGCGAGGAGCGTGCGCGACCCCGTGTCCCGGGCACACGAGTCCGGGGTCCCGATCTGCGCCCATGTCCCGAACCGGGACATCCCGGGCCGGCGCCCGTCACTCGGCCGCGGGCTGGCGGTCGGCTCCCTATCGTCGTGGTCGGTTGTGGGTGGACCGGAGGGGGTGGGGGACGTGGGTGCGGTCATCATGCTCGGCACGCTGTTCGGGTTGATCGCGCTGATCTACGGCGTGGTGCTTCGCTACGACCCGGAAGCCCGCCGTCCCCGGAAGGGTGAGGGCGAGGGGTGAGCACGGAGCTGACGCCGCTGCTCAAGGCGGCCATCGGGTTCGCCTACGTCGGCGGGCTCGGGTTCGTCGTCGCCGGCGCGGTCCTGAGCGTTCGTCGCCGGCGGCTGCACCCGCTCCTCCTCGCGTGCATCGCGGCGATCTCGTTCTCGTGGATCGAGGCGCCCTACGACTGGGCGATGTACGCCCAGTTCCCGCCCGCCATTCCCCGCATGCCGTCGTGGTGGCCGCTGGACATGACGTGGGGCGGGTTGCCGGCGTCGGTGCCCCCCGGGTACATCGCCTACTTCGTGCTGCCGGCGGTGATCGCTGCGGCGCTGGGCCGGCGGCTGAGCGCGAGGTTCGGGTGGCGCAGGCCGCTCACCCTCCTTACCGCCGGCCTCGTCGTCGGCTGTGTGTGGGCGTTCCTCTTCAACGCGATCCTCGGGGCCCGGCTCGGCGTCTTCCACTACGGCCGGGTGATCCCCGGGCTCGCCCTGTGGGAGGGCACGAAGCACCAGTATCCCCTGTACGACGCGCTGGCCATGGGCGCGCAGGTGATGGTCTTCGCCTACCTCCTCGGGCGGACGGACCCGCACGGGCGCCACCGTCATCGATGCCTGGGCGGACACGAAGGCAAAGAGCCGCCTCCGGTCGTCCCTGCTATCGGTCCTGGCGGTCGTCGTCCTGGGGCACGCGCTCTACGGATCCGTCTTCGCACCCCACCTCGTCACCAAGTCGTCGGGCCTGGTGACCGCCGGGCCCACCGAGCAGCTGTTCCCCGGGGTGCAGAACCAGCCCGAGTAGGACGTCCCTCAACACCTATGTCCGGCATCCGCCGCGCCATCCACCGCGCCGCCGGCGGCTGACCCCCGTCCTAGCGAGCTTCATACGGTCGGCGGCCGATGTCGGCGACCGCCGCCGCCACGTCCAGCGGGGGGACCGGCTGAGGCTCGGCGCACATGACGTAGGCGACCGCGCAGTAGTCGTCGACCCGCTCCGCGATCCCCATGGCGATCACGTCGCCGCGGCTCGGCCGGTGCCAGCCTTCGCCGGCCGGCTGCCGGGCAGCCATGCGGTCCTCGTCGCCCGCCCGGAAGACCTCGTAGCCGATCTGCTGGATGGTCACCCGGAGGTCGCGGGTGAACATGATCGGGTCCGGAACGTGCCAGCGGTAGAATCCGACGAAGTCCGGGTTGGGACCCCCCTCGGGATCGCGGACCTCGAGCGGGGCGCCCGCGTACAGCGTCTGGTGCACGCCCATGCCCCAGGCGCTGCCCACGTAGTCCTCGAGCCCGGTGCCGCAGATGGTCGGCAGGTCGGTGTCGCCGTCGAGGTACACCTTGACCTCGCCCTCGCCGTACCACTGGCCACCGTCGAGCACCCGGACGCCGACCACGCATCCGACGAACCGGCCCGGGCCGCGCAGCCCGTCGACGATCACGAAGTCGCGGCGCAGCTGCGTCGGGTTCTCGCGGCGGAACGCGGCGTGCAGGTAACCCGCCGCCGGCGGCAGGTCCGGCTCGAGCGTGTAGTCGATCTGGAAGTAGAGATAGGCGGCGCGGTCGGCGGCGTTGACCAGCTCGATCCGTGCCGATCGCCGGAACGGCATCGGCAGGTAGCTGTTGAAGCCCCGGCCCTCGTTGACGGCGGTCAGGGCGGTGGAGAGGTGGACCGGCCGGCCCCACGGCACCCCGAAGAAGTCCACCGCCGGCACGCTGACGCTCGGCTCCTCGGCGCCGTCGTAGAACACCTCGATCACCTTGGCCCGCATGACCTCGGGCTCGGCCGGCGGGAAGGTCATCCACACGTGCCTGATGGTCCCCGGCCCCTTGATGTCGGCGAGCACCACCCGCTCGCCGGCGCCGATCACCCGGAACGGCGCCCCCTTGCGGCCCCCGGCTGCCGAGCCGCCCGCGCCGCGGGTCCCGGTCGGGTTCTCGAAGCTGATCGACCTGGTGGCGACCGTGGGCGCTACGAGGGACAAGCTGGCGGCAGGATCGAAGCTGGCCATGCGAGATGTATGCCACATCCGCGCCGGCTCCGAAGCCGCTCACCGGTGCGCCGGGAGTGCGATCGCATCGGCGGCGAGCTGCTGGTCGCCGGCGTCCCGATGCGCTGCCGCCGGGCCAGGTCGGCGGGCGGGCCACCAGTTCCACCGGCCCATCAGCTTCATGGTGGCGGGGACGAGCAGCGAGCGGACCACGGTGGCGTCCACCGCCACGGCGACGGCCAGCCCGACGCCCAGCTCCTTGAGGGCGACGATCTCGCCGGCGGCGAAGCCCGCGAACACGATCACCACCAGCAGCGCCGCCGAGGTGATGATCCGGCCCGAGCGCTGGAGCCCCTCGGCCACCGCCCGGTCGTTGTCGCCGGTGCGCAGCCACACCTCGCGGATCCGGTCGAGCAGGAAGACCTCGTAGTCCATCGACAGCCCGAAGGCGAACACGAAGACGATCACCGGGATCACCAGGTCGAGCGACCCCGGCGGGGCGAAGCCGAGCAGGCCGGACAGGTGGCCGTCCTGGAACACCCACACGAGGGCGCCGAAGGTCGCGCCCAGCGACAGGACGTTCATGACCAGCGCCTTGAGCGGCAGGACCAGCGAGCGGGTCATGGCGAACAGCAGCACGAACGTGGCGGCGACCATGACGCCTACCGCCAGCGGGAGCCGGGCGGTGATGGCGTGGCGGAAGTCCACGATCTCGGCCGGGTCGCCGCCCACCGCGACGGGGAACGGCGCGTCCAGGGCCCGCAGGTCCTCGACGACCGCCTGCGCCTGGCGGCCGTTGGTCGGGCCGCCGGCGTGCACCTCGACCACGGTGAGCCCGGGCCGGGACAGCTCGGCGTCCACCGTGGCGGCGACGACGCCCGGCCGTGACCGCACGTCGTCCAGCCAGGCGGCGACGGCCGGGGCGTCGGGATCGGTGTCGGCCAGGGCCACGACCGGCTCGGCGGTGATCGCCGGGAACCTCGTGTCGATGGCCTCGGCGACCTGCCGGGTCTCGGAGGACCGGGGCAACGAGCGGACGCCGGTGTCGTCGAACCGGGCGTTGAGGAACGGCGCGGCCAGCAGCACGAGCCCGGCGGCCACCACGAGGACGACCGGCACGGGGCGGCGCTGGATGGTGCGGGCCAGCCTGGCGAAGGTTCCGTGCGGGCCCGCGGGCCGGGCGGTGCCGAGCCGGTGGCCGAACCGGGCGAGCAGGGCCGGCAGCAGCGTGAGCGCGGCGGCCATGCAGGCGATGACCACGCCCATGCCCGCCAGGGCCAACGCCCGGATCGTGGGGTCGTCGAACACCAGCAGCCCCGACAGGGCGACCGCGACCGTGCACGCCGAGAACACGACCGTCCGTCCCGCGGTCGCCATGGTCCGGGCGACCGCGTCCGGGATGGTGGCCTGGCCCGCACCGCGCTCCTCCCGGAACCGGCTCACCATCAGCAGGCCGTAGTCGATCCCGAGGCCGATGCCCAGCATCGTGGCCACATTGACCGCGTAGACCGGCACGTCGGTCACCAGGTCGAGCCCGAGCAGGCCGAGCATGGTGGCGCCCACGCCGCCCAGCGCGATCGACACCGGCATGCCGGCGGCGAGCACGCCCCCCAGCACCAGCGCCATGACCACGAGGGCGGCGGGCAGGGACAGGGCCTCGGCCCGCTGGGCGTCGCGCTCGGCCAGGTCGCCGATCTCCTCGTCGAGCAGCAGCTCGCCGCCGACCACGACCCGGGGCGCGTCGATGTCCCGGAGCGCCGCGGCCACGTCGTCGACGGCCTGGTCGAAGCGGTCGCCGTGCAGGTGAGGGTCGATCTCGACCGCGATGGCGGTCGCATCGCCGGCGTCGCTCGGCAGGGACCGCACCCCGGCCACGCCGGCGATGGCGGCCAGGCCGTCGGTGATGCCGGCCGGCAGCGGGTCGATCTCGGCGACCGCCACCACCTCTTCGCCACCGGGGTCGAGCCGGTCGAGCACGCGGTTGACCCGCTCCGACTCGCGGTTGCCCGGGGCGTCGAGGTCGGCCTCGAGGTCGGTGAACAGCACGCCGGCGGCGGCGACGCCGAGGACGACCACCGCCAGCCAGGCGAGGACGATCCGGCGCGGCGACCGCACGGCCAGGGACGACAGTCTGTGGAGCATGCCCTGAGCGTGCGCCCCGGGGCCGGCCCGATCGTCGGGCGGCGGTCTGATCCGGGCGTCAGACCTGGGTCGGACCCGGGCCGGCGAGGCCGGCCTCGTAGGCGTAGATCACGGCCTGGACACGGTCGCGCAGGCCCAGCTTCATGAGCACCCGGCCCACGTGGGTCTTGACGGTGGCCTCGCCCACGATCAGCTCGGCGCCGATCTCCGCGTTGTTGCGGCCCCGGCCGATCAGCCCGAGCACCTCGCGCTCGCGGGGCGTCAGGCGATCGAGGTCCGGCGGCGGCGCGGCCGCGGCCGGGGGCCGGCGGGCGTAGTCGGCGATCAGCCGCCGGGTCACCGAGGGGGCGAGCAGGGCCTCGCCCGCGGCCACGACCCGCACGGCCTGGACCAGGTCCTCGCGGCGGACGTCCTTGAGCAGGAAGCCGCTGGCGCCGGCCCGCAGGGCGGCGAACACATACTCGTCGAGGTCGAACGTGGTGAGGATCACGACCTTGATCGGGTCGCGCACGTCCGGCCCCGCCAGCAGGGCGGTGGCCTCGATGCCGTCGAGGCGGGGCATGCGGATGTCCATCAGCACGACGTCGGCCCGCTCGCGGCGGGCGACGTCGACGGCCTCCCGCCCGTCGCCGGCCTCGCCCACCACCGCCAGGTCGTCCTGGGCGTCGACGATCATGGCGAACCCGCTGCGGACCAGCTCCTGGTCGTCGGCTATGACGACCCGGATGGGCTCGGTCACGGCCGCTGACTCGGCGCGAGCGGCAGCCGGGCCCGGACCGCGAAGCCGCCCTCGGCCCGGGGGCCGGCGTCGAGGCTGCCGCCGAGGATCGTCACCCGCTCCTGCATGCCGGCGAGGCCGTGGCCCGCGGGCCGGTCGGCGCCGGACGGGCCGGGCGTGCCGCGGCC
>JBKPRV010000056.1:0-7282 GCA_046734715.1 Actinomycetota bacterium
GGTCTGTGCCGGTCGAGCTGTCTTCGAGCACCCATTGGATCCGCAGCGCCGGGTCTGCCTTCGAGATACCGGACGGCGCTCGCAGGACGTACCGGAGGCCGTCGAGCTTGTAGGTGTCCGGCACGGTCTTCGGGCCGAACAACACTGCCGCTGATGGTGTCGGGCGCACGGAGATCCCGACATACACACCGGCGGCAGTTGTGATGTCGAACTGGTCGAGACCCACTCGGACCGCGATGCCGCCGGGCGGCGGGATCGTGCGCCGCACTCGCGCCGGCGGCATGCCTGCGTTGGCCGCTTTCACCCGTGCGCCGAAGTTTGCGGCGGCGGCATCCGCCATGCCCTCGATGACGAGGATCGACCAACCGAGCGTCAGGATTCCGCCGATCACTTCACCCAACAGAACAACCCACCAGGCCGGGCTGGCGTCGGTGGTTACGTTCTCGATCCGGAAGTCCAGCGCGTCCCAGGTGCGGCTGTTTACCCACCGGCCCTTCGGCAGGTACGTGAAGTACGTCCCGCCGAGTGTGTAGGTCAGGTACCGCACGATGCGGAACGAGAAATCCACGGATCCCGATCCGTTGCTCACGGAACCGTTGACCTGGAAGTACCCGTTGCGCGGCGAGACCGTGAAGCTGTCGAGCGAGGCGCCCTCGTTCTCGACAGCCTCGAGCAGCATCTCGTGCACCTGCGCGAGGAAGACGTCCACGGCGTTCGGGTGAATGACGGCGGCGACGTCGTTGCCGCGGGCGAAGTCCTGCAGGTTCTCGGCATCACCGACCAGGTCGTGGGTGGCGTCGGTGTAGCGCAGCCCGATGAGCAATGCACCGTTGCGCACGCGGGCGTGTACCTCACCGGACTTATCGACGATCGGGCCGAGAAAGCTCGCGTCGATGGACGGCAGCGCGATCTTGCCGATGAACACTCCCTGGCTGAACTTCTCGGTGAACCGGTCGCGGAACTCGGTGCCGGTGATCAGTGCGGCGATCTGCGGTGGTGTGCCCGCGGAAGTGACGGTGCCCATCCACGAGCGCGCGGCGATCACGGTGCTGAACTGATCGAGCTCGACCGCGTTCTTGACCGGTGCGGTCACCGGTCCGGTGCGGAATGTCGGAGTCAGGCTCAGTTGGAGCTCGCCGATCATGTCGACGTCATGGGCTACCTGGTCGACCGTGATTGTGACCCGTCCCCACATCGGCAGGGTCACGACCAGCAGGTTCGTCGCGCCCTCACACTGCACGTCGGGCGGGCCGAGGAACAGCTCGGGCAACATGCCGACCGCCGAGTCGGACAGGTCGAAGGCTGGGTCCACCGAGACCGCGAAGCGCTTGCCCTTGTCCGAACCGTTGGCATACCCGGCCTGCAGCGCCGTGCGCAGGACGTCCTCACGGACGGTGATAGCCGCAGCGAAACCGGCATGGTCGGGCACTGTCCACCCCCCGGCATTAAAGGGAGCGACGCCGCAGATAGCTGGTGCACCAGTGAAACTTCTGCAAGCTGTGCTTGTTCTGTTTCTTTCGCGCGTTCATACGAGACGCGACATCCGACGACGCCACTCCATGCCGGACGTTAGCCCTGGGTGACGAAGAGGGCAATGGCCTCAGCCCTGATCCACCGTTGATCTTGGTTACGTTGCCGTGGGTGAACGGCCATTCGACAGAGGGCATACGACCCACCGTGGGATGTCGCGACCACGACTGTTGTCGAAGCAGGGCAGAGATGAAGGCCATGGCGGGCAAGGCCGCCGCCTTCTTCCGTGCGTAGCTGCGGTGGACGGAGATCGTGCTCGCTCGTAGGCACGACTGCACATGACGGTGGGTACAGTGCGTTCAGCTCAACGCACATGACCGCTCCCTGGTGCCTTACTTGCGGCGCTCCCAGTAGTTCTGTACGCCGGTTCCTGCCCGACCTCATCGACCGGATCACCTCCGACGCCCATCGACCCCCGCCGCGTCTTCGACCTCACCCTGCCCATGGAGCAAGCGGCCGAGGGCTACGCCGCCATGGACGAACGCCGCGCCATCAAGACGCTGCTGCAGCCCTGACCCGGCCCGTCAAACACGACAGGCGAGAAGCGCCATCACCCGCCCGAAGGAAAGCAATGGAACTACAACAGACCCGCCCCACTGCCAAAGCACCCGCGTCGAACTTCACCGGAGACGTCTACGTCACCCTCATCTGCCGCGGCGAGCAGCGGTCCCGCATGACGGTCAGCCTGGTCGGGTTCACCCCGGGGCGCATACCAACTGGCACCGCCGCGCCGTCGGCCAAACCCTGCACGTCACCGAAGGCGTCGGCCTGGTCGGTACCCGCGACGGCACCGTCCAGCGCATCCGTCCCGGCGATACTGTCATCTGTCCACCTGACGAGGAGCACTGGCACGGCGCGGCCGCCGATACGCTTATCAGCCATCTCGCCATGCTCGAAAACCGCGACGACGGCAGCGACCCCACCACCTGGCTCGAACCCGTCTCCGGCGAGGGATACCACCAGGCGCACTCGGACCAGCAGCAGGCGCGGGCCAGGCCTACGCGCGACCGCGCAGCGACCTCGGATCAGGGCCAGTAACGGCAACGGGTTCGACGACAAACGCACTGTCATGCCGCCGATAGCGCGCCTGTGCCGATGATCGGAAGAGCCGCGGCCTGATCGGTATCCTCCTGCTGTGGCTTACGGCCCTCACGTCGTGACGGATCAACTCAGAACTTCCGACCACGAGATGTGGGTGCAGCTGCGCGCGTTGCTCCGCGACCGAGACGTAGACCCAGATGCGGCGATCGTCGCAGACATGATCCCGGATGGGCCAGAGGTTATCGACAGCGTCGTCGACGTCCTGCAGCGCCTGCTGGACCTCGCGCAGCCGGTCGAGCAGCCAGGATTCGTCTCGGCGTCGAGGTCGTCTGTGCTTATTACGTCGTCGACGAGCTGCTGGGCCTAGCGTCGGACATCTGCGATCTTGTCGTCCGCGATGACGGGCTGACTCGCGTGCTGCCGGAGCAAGATCTCGGCGGTCCTGAGGCTTTGCCAGCCCGCGTCGGTCATCGGGTGCATGAGCTGGAACATGGTCATTTGGCCCAAGGAGCCGAAGCTCATGATGACGTGCTCGACCTGATCGAATGAGCCAAGCACCTCGCGTGCGTCGAGCTCGAGTGGAAGCGTGTCGGTGATCGCGCGCGTCTGTCGCGCGAGGCGGCGACGTCTGCCAACCCGGACAGCAACAGCCCGGCGTCGTCCGGCCACTTCAGGCCGAACACAGCGGAGCACGTCGACCAGCCGTGCGAGGTGGATTCGGAAGTGCCGATGTCCGGACTGTGCCAGCCTCGGTAGAGGGCACCGCCGAGCTGCCCACGGCTCGGGCCATGGCCGCCGTTCATGGGCTGTGAATTGGTCTTGTGGCGGTTCAGATGCCGTGCAGCTTCTCAGCCAGCTGTTCCAGCCCGGGTTGAGCATCACGGTGCGCGCGGTCAGTTCCGCCACAATCCGTCGGGCGGTCTGTTCCGCGGTCATGTCAGCAGTGTCCAGCCACCAGCCGATGTCACCGAACCCGCGCACCATGTCTGCCTGGAGCCGTTCGTAGTCGTCGAAGTCGAACTGATCGCGCGGGTCGCCTTGGGCGTTGCGCTGTTTGCAGACCTCGATCCCGGACGCAAGGACTACTAGCCACCCCGCGACGCCACACCGCAATCGAGAATCGGACCAAAGCTTCGTGACGACCGCACGGTCATAGCCGCGGTCAGCGCGGAACTGGTGATCCCGGATGTCCTCAGGACTCTTCGATGCATCTGGTCTGGGGGTCGACCTGCGCCAGGAATCGGATGATGCTGTCGATCAGCAGTTGCCGCGGTTGCCGGGTGTCGTCTGACGAGAAGCGGCTGGTGAATCCGTAACCGGGGTTGGGGCCGGTGACCCACACGAAATGGTAGGCACCTGGCTGCTCTAGGTCGTATCTGACGTCAAACAGCTCTCCGTTGACGGTCAGCTGCTGGTAGTCGGGCGCGACGGCCATAGGTTCAGTGTCTATACGTGGCCACGCGCAGGCACGGCGGTTTCCCCGCGTCTGCACTCTCAGCTGGATGGACAGGGCGCGATTCACATCAAAGCCGCTGCTCGGCTGGTGTCCACACATGCCGCGGGCCGCGCGTGCACGTGCCGAGTGACCCGCGGCTGGCCAATAGGCTGCGGTGGTGGTTCGCCGGATGGCACAGGAGTGGAGACGGACCGTCGGTCCGCTACTACCCGTCGACAAGCGGGGCGAGGTTTCTTGAGGCGCGACCGGCGCGCCTGGATGGGGAGTAACTATGGCTAGGCGCTAGGTTGTTGGCTGGCGTCGCAGGCGCCGGGTGGTGCTATGCGCCTGCTCGGAAAGGATTACCGGTGCCTCCCATGCTCTGACCTCTTCGGGGGGCGCGTCCACCTTGTCGCGGGCGGCAGCTGGGCAGCCCACGCCGTCGCCCACGTACTCGCAGGCGGGCGGGAGCTGGGTCGATAAGTCGGATCCGGATGCGCTGATCGAGTTCCGAATGCCAGGCCAGCCGACGGTGACATCGCAGACCGGGTACGCGAAGAACGGTGAGTACCAGGCAGGGCGGCCGGGTCGGTGTCCCGGCAGCCCCGCTGGTCGACCCACCCGGGATCTCAACGACCTCCATCGCTCGGAGCCAGTCGTCGACGGAGTTCGCCCAGTCGCTCTCCGGTGTGGTCGCGCATGACCCGGGTGAGATGGCTCTGGTCGACGAAACCGAGATCGGCGGCGAGGTGGGCGAGGTTCGTGTACCCGTCGGCCATCCGGTCGAACGCGATGGTGACGCGAACCCGGTTGCGGAACTGCGACATCGTCATACCGGTGACCTGGGAGAACACGCGGCTGACGTGAAAGCGCGTGTGACCGAGCGTGCGGGCGAGGTCGGCGAAGTCCGCGCTGATCGGGTCCGCGACGATCGCCTCGCGAGCGTGCTGAACGAGGCGGCGGTGGTCGGCTCGGGTGCTCGTGCGCTGGGCGGTGAACCGGCCCGGGGCAGCCCGTTCGGTCAAGGCGCCGACGAGCCGCGCGAGGTGCTCGTCGACCTCGAACCGATCGATACCTCGGCGCAGCGCCACGATCAGTTCGCGGTGCCGGAGGTCGATCGCGGGCGTCGTCGTGATGGGCTGGTCGGGGACGGAGGCGTCGTTCGCCAGCGCGTAGACGGCGCGGTCTGACAGCCACAGTGACGTGCACCGATCGCCGTTCGGCCGGTGATGCACGATGCGTTGCTCGACGAAGGGCCGCTCGAAGAAGGCGTCCGTCGGCCCCAGGTAGGCGCCCCGGCCGTTGGCCTCCCGCCAGTACCCGCCCCGCCGCACTAGCACGAGGCCGTAGTCCAGGCTGTACTCGTAGGTGCCGCGGGCGCCGGCGGGCTTGCGGCAGTCGTGGTCAACGACGCGCACGCCCGGCGCCTCACCGAGCACGGTGAGAACCGCCTCGGGCGCTGCGATCTGTCCGTGCCGCTTCGCCTTCGACATCCGCCCGGCCCAAGTCAACGGAACACAAATCTACAAGAGGGCGTGGCCGCTGGGCGGTTAACGTCGCGGCGGTGAGCCGGTAGGCATTGAAGCGAGGTGTACGTGCGGAAGCTGATTGCCGGGATGCAGACCTCGGTCGACGGCAAGGTCGAAGGACCCGACGGATACGCGGACTGGGTGGTCGGTTGGGGTGACAACTTCGACCTGATGTCGCAGATCGACGCGTGCGTGCTCGGCGCAGGGATGTACCCGAGCCACGAGCAGTACTGGACCGCGATCGAGCAGTCCGTACCGGGCCGGCCGCTCCCCCTCACCGGCACGGTGCCGACGCCGGCTGAAGTCGAATGGGCCCGATTCGCCACCGAGATCCCGCACTACGTCCTGTCGAAGACCCTGACCTCGGCGAACTGGTCGAGGACGAGCTTCCTCCGCAGCGTCGATGACGTCGCGGCCCTCAAGAAGCAAGCCGGCAAGGACATCTACCTGATCGGCGGCGCGCGAACGACAACAAGCCTGATCGATGCCGGGCTCGTCGACGAGCTCCGCCTGCACGTCCACCCGCTCATCGTCGGCGACGGCAAAGCGCTGTTCCCGCCGACCGGGCCCCGACGCGACCTCGAGCTCCAGAGTGTCGAGCGGCTCGACGACGGGCGGGTCAGCAAAATCTACCGCGTCTCCCACGCGTAAGCTCGGCGGTCCGCGCAGTCCGGCAGCCGGTCAGCGGGACATGAGCGCCGGGACGGTTGCCACGATCCCTACGACCCGAGCGCCCGAGTCACCCGTACGTCACGACGAAAGCCTCGGCGCGCCCATTCTGGAAAGACAGCAAGTGCCGCACCTGGCGGCGTGGCGCGAGGCGCACCGGGCGTTCGGTGCCAAGCCGCAGCGCACCCGCAACAGCGTCGACGCATTGCGGCGGCGCGCGGCCGCCGCGCACCAACCGGCTCACCGACGTGTACAACGCGGTCGACCCAGTCCGTTCTAACCGTTGCTCAGCCTCTCGACCACTATGCCGCTGCGCGTGCGCGTCTGCCGAGATCCGGAAAGATCACTTTGTGTATACAAGCCGATCCTCGGCATGGATGGCGAGCGAAGGGTGCGCCGCAGGTCTGGAGGGTCAGAATTCCTGATCGCGGCCGTCGAACGCGCCCACGATCCGGCGCGCCGACTTCACTGCCCCCAGTCCTGGGACCGGCCTCGCCCACCCGCGCAGCGCGCTCGGCGGGAGGCGACTAAAGTGCCCCGCACCAAACCAGAACGGGGGACCGATGACCGACCCGAGCAACTCTCCGATTCCCATGGTGGGTATCCGTCAAGACCGGCAAGGCCTTCTGGAGCGGCAACCGAGCGGCGCGCCGTCTCGCGAGCACTACGAACCGACGACGGTGGACGCACCGGACGTCGACGGCGACAACCGCAAGTTCGTGATCAAGCCACGGCGCTATGTCGAGATACAGCTCGACGGTGCGGGCGGCCCGGTGAGCATCGAGTTGAGCGTCGACCAGGCGAGCGCGATCGGTCGGGCGCTGCTCGACGCCGCCGGCCGACTGGATTCCCCGCGTTCGTTCTAGTGTCCGGGACCCGACACTAACGGGAACATGCCCAACCGATCGGTCGACCGGATGAGCGACGGTACTGACGGTCCGCTACGTGGTGCCGAACGTGAAGTGATCACCGATCGCCTTCACCGCCTCGTCATCGAGCTCAGGGTGCCGCAACCTGATCACTGTCTCGATCCGGGCGCGATCAGCATCCCCTTCCTCCCACAGGGCAACTCAGCAGG
>JBKPRV010000057.1:0-11115 GCA_046734715.1 Actinomycetota bacterium
TTCCCCGGCGGCGTCGACTGGCACGGCGACGAGGTGGTGCTGTGCATCGGCATCGCCGCCCAGGGCGACGGGCACGTGCCCATCCTCGCGCGCCTCGCCGAGCTGCTGATGGAGCCGGACCGCGCCGCCGCCCTGCGCAACGCGGCCACCGCCGGCGAGGTGCTCGCCCTGCTGGCACCCGAGGAGTCGCCCGCATGAGAGCCGCCCGCTTCCACGCCCCCGGCGACATCCGCCTGGAGGACGTCGCCGAGCCCACCGCCGGGCCCGGCGACGTCGTCATCCGGGTCCGCAACTGCTCGACCTGCGGCACCGACGTCAAGATCAGCCGGCACGGCCACCACCACATCGTGCCGCCGCGGACGATGGGCCACGAGATCGCCGGCGAGATCAGCGAGGTCGGCGACGGGGTCAGCGGCTTTGCCGTCGGCGACCGGGTGCAGGTCATCGCCGCGATCCCTTGCGGGGTATGCCCCGACTGCCGGGCCGGTCGCATGACGGTGTGCCCCAACCAGACCTCGATGGGCTACCACTACGACGGCGCGTTCGCCCAGTACTGCCGGGTGCCGGCAGTCGTCCTGGCCGTCGACGGGCTGAACCGCATTCCGGAGGGGGTCGGCTTCCCGGAGGCGTCGGTGGCCGAGCCGCTGGCGTGCGTGATCAACGGCCAGGAGCTGGCCCGCGTGGCCAAGGGCGACGACGTGGTGGTGCTCGGTGCGGGGCCGATCGGGTGCCTGCACGTGCGCCTGGCCCGGGCCAACGGCGCAGCCCGGGTGGTGCTCGTCGATCTCAACCAGGCCCGGCTCGAGCAGGCCGCCGAGCTCGCCCGGCCCGACGCCGCGGTCTGGTCCGGAGACCAGGACCCGGTCGCCGCGGTCATGGCGCTCACCGAAGGCCGCGGCGTCGACGTGGCCATCACCGCGGCCGCCTCGGGCGCAGCCCAGGAGCAGGCGCTGCAGATGGTCGCGCGCCGGGGCCGCCTCAGCCTGTTCGGCGGGCTGCCCAAGGACCGGCCCACGATCACGCTCGACTCCAACCTGGTCCACTACCGGGAGCTGACGCTGGTCGGCGCCAATGGGTCGAGCCCCGAGCACAACGCTCGGGCGCTCGACCACATCGCCACCGGGGTGGTGCCGGTGGCGGACCTGATCACGCACCGGCTGCCGCTCGACGACGTGCTCGACGGGCTCGAGATCGTGGCCGACGGCGAGGCGATCAAGGTGACCATCGAGCCCTGAGGAGGCTCGCGCGCGGTCCGACGTCGAGGACACGGAGGGGATGACGACATGGTCCAACGAGTCGTGACGGTCGGGTCGGCCAGCGGGCTGCACGCCCGACCCGCCCGGCTCTTCGTCAAGGCGGCCGCCGCCGAGCCCGTTGAGGTGACGCTGACGGTCGCGGGCAAGCGGCCTGCCAAGGCGGCCAGCATGCTCGGCGTGCTGGCGCTGGGCGCCCTGCAGGGCACTGAGGTCACGCTGGCGGCTGACGACGGCGCCGGCGGGGAGGCCGCGGTGGCCCGGCTTGCCGCGCTGCTGGCCACCGACCTCGACGCCGTGGACGACGCCGCGGTCGATGCGCTCTTGACAGACGCCGTGGCCCCAGATGCCTGAGCGGTTCCGGGGCGTGGGCGTCGGTCTCGGGATCGTCATCGCGCCGCTCGTGCGGATGGGCCGGCCGCCCGCGCTCCCGGCCGCGCCGCGCGTCGACGATCGCGACGCCGAGGCCGAGCGCGCCCGTCGAGCCCTGGCGACGGTGAGCGCCGACCTGTCCACCCGCTCCCAGGAGGCGCGCGACACCACGGCGGCCACCATCCTCGACGCGCTGAGCATGATCGCCGATGATCCCGAACTGGCCGACCAGGTCGACGGCCTCATCGACGAGCGCACCGACGCCCCCCATGCGCTTCACCAGGCGTTCGAGGGCTACCGCGACCTGCTCACCGAGGCCGGCGGCTACATGGCCGAGCGGGCCGGCGACCTCGCCGACATCCGGGACCGCGCCATCGCCGTGGCGCTCGGGCTGCCGATGCCGGGCATCCCCGACCCCGGCCACCCGTTCGTGCTGGCCGCGGACGACCTGTCGCCGGCGGACACCACGGGCATCGACACCAGCCGGGTGCTCGCCCTCGTGACCGAGGGCGGCGGGCCGACCAGCCACACCGCCATTGTTGCCCGCGCGCTGGGCCTGCCGTGCGTCGTCGCGTGCGCGGGCGTGATGGGGGTCGCCGACGGCGCGATCGTGGCCGTCGACGCCGAAGCCGGCGTCGTCGAGGCAGGCATCGATGCCGACCGCGCCGCGGAGCTCCGGATGCGGGCCGCGCTGCTCGAGGACCAGCTCAGCGCTCCGGCCGGCCCCGGACGCACTCGGGACGGCCACCCGGTGGCCCTGCTCCGCAACATCGGCAGCGCGGCCGACCTCGACGGCGCCGGCGACGAGCTGGAAGGAGTCGGCCTGTTCCGCACCGAGCTCCTGTTCCTAGACCGTACCGACCCGCCGACCTTCGACGACCAGCGGTCGATGTACACCGCGGTGCTGCGCGCCGCCGGGGGCCGCAAGGTCGTGGTGCGCACCCTCGACGCGGGCGCCGACAAGCCAGTCCCCTTCCTCGCCATGCCGCCAGAGCCCAATCCGGCTCTGGGTGTCCGGGGTCTGCGCCTCGGCCGCCGCCACCCCGAGCTCGTCATCGAGCAGCTTGCGGCCCTGGCGGCCGCGGCCGCTGAGATAGACGACGCCCGGGTCTGGGTGATGGCGCCGATGGTCGCGACCCCCGACGAGGCCGCCTGGTTCGCCGCGCGCGCACGGGCCGAGGGGCTCGACACCGTCGGGGTGATGGTCGAGGTGCCGGCCGCCGCCCTCCGAGCGAGCGAGGTGCTCGCCGAGGTCGATTTCCTCAGCCTCGGCACCAACGACCTCGCGCAGTACACGTTCGCGGCCGACCGGATGGCGGGCGCGCTCGCCGATCTGCTCAACCCTTGGCAGCCGGCGCTGCTAGACCTCATCGCCCGGTGCGCGGCCGCAGGCCGGGAGGCCGGCAAGCCCGTGGGAGTCTGCGGCGAAGCAGCCGCCGACCCCGCCCTGGCCCCGGTGCTCGCCGGCCTGGGAGTCACATCGCTGTCGATGGCGGCGCGGGCCGTGCCGCGTGTCGCCCAGGCGCTGGCAGAGCGGACGTTGGCCGAGTGCGAGGAGCTGGCCGCTGCGGTGCTGGCGGCCGGCAGCCCCGAGGCCGCCCGCGCCCTGGCCACGGTGACAGCCCCGGCCCCCGGGCACGATGGGTCCGACGTGGCCGCCCCGGCGTCCGGCCAAGCCCGCGGCTGATCGACCGGCGCCGCCGACGCGTTGGCCCTTGTGTCTGGCTTCAGTGGTTGGCTTGAGGCTGGCGCGCGTTGAGCCGGAACCTGGTCGCCATCGACTTGCCGGCCGCCCCCGAGCCTGACGGCGCTGTGCCGGGCAACATCCCGGCACCAACGCCCTTGCCTGTCGGCTTCGGCGCACGTGGGCCGACGTCCTCCCGCCACCTGGATCTGTCGCAGGTCAGACCCGGTGCCCGACTGACGGCTCCGGATACCGCCTGCGACCACTCCCAGGTTGTGGCCCTGAAGGTCGGGGGTTCGAATCCCCTCGGTCACCTCAAGTGAGCAGGGCCCTTGCTGCTGCCGGCGGGCACGCCAAGCACTTCGCCCCACTATCCCGACAGCCGGCCCGGCCACGACCCAGGACGAGCCACGCCGCGTCGCAGCCGGAGGCGCGACCACCGCCGGGTTCCGTCAACCTGCCGGACTCAACGGGCGCCAGTCAGGGTTCCCGGCCCGGGCTACCTGACTCACTCTGCGCCGGGACCCGGGCGATCGCCGCCTCGGATTGCTCAGGCCCCAAGCCCTGTCTCCCGACGGGTGCCGGGGCGAGGCGGTGCGCGATCGCAGCCGCCTCGAGCCTGTTCGCTGCGCCCAACTTGCGCAGGATGTGCGAAACGTGGACGCTGGCCGTCTTGACGCTGATGACGAGCGTCGTGGCGATCTCGCGATTCGTGTATCCGCGGGTGACGAGGGTCAGGACGTCCACTTCGCGGGGCGTCAGGCCGAGGATCTCCCCGGGGCTTGGCGTGCGGTCGGCTGGCCCTACATCCAGAGGAGGCAGCTCGAGGCGCGCCCGTTGAGCGAGCAGCTCGAGCTCGCGGGTGAGCGGCTTTGCGTTGATGCGAGTGGCGACGGTGTGCGCCTCGCCGAGCGGCAAGCTCGCCTCGGTGCGGGACGCGCCGGCGGCGACGAGCGCCTCGGTGGCGCGCCAGTTGCAGTATGCGGCGAGGGGCGGGCGTTCGAGTCGATCCCAAGTGGCGGCCGCTTCCATCCATGGCTCGGGCTTGGCGATGCCGCGAACCCGCTGGTACTCGGCCTCGGCCAGGGCGAGCCAGCCGCCGGTGTTGGGCGTGACCGCTGAGGCTTCGGCGGCAGCGCGTCGAGCGACGGTGATGAGTGTGCGGGCCCGGGCCCGCCAGGTTCCGACGGCCTCGGGATCACGGCGGGCGCGCGCGAGCGCCGCCAGCTCGGCCTGGGCGCGCAGTCCCTTGGCGCAGAACCAGACGCGAAGCTGGGCGGCCTGGCGGGAGCGCGCCATGGCCAGGCCGTCGTATACGGCCTGGTCGGCGTCGGTCCAGCGGCGCTCCCACAGGGCCAGCTCGGCGAGGTAGACGTCGTAGATCCCCTGCCCACGGTCCTCGCGAAGCGTCGCAAGCGCGGTGTCGAGGTGTGACCGCGCCGCATCGAACTCGCCGCGCCCGAGCTCAATGTCGGCGCGGAGCATGAGCAGCATGTAAGGAAAGTTGGCGGTGATGGTGTGGAGCGCGGCCGCGCTGCGGTTGTCTGCCTCGTCCCACTCGCCGGTCGCGACCAGGGCCTCGATGGTGTTGGCGACCAGGACCGTGCTGTCGATTCCGTAGCGGCGGACGACCTCGAGCCCCCTCTCGCCGACCCGGGCCGAGTCCCCCGGGCTTCCGAGCATCGTCAGCACGTCGGTGAGCGAGACGTACGCATTGAGAAGCGCCAGTGGATCACCGCTCTCCTCGGCGAGCTCGAGCGCCCGCCAGAGGTGCCCGAGGCCCTCCTCGGCGCGGCCGAGGTAGGCGAGGTCCCGGCCGAGGTCCAGGAGTGCCCGAAGCTCGACCGCGTGCGCTTCCACTGCACGCGCGAGGGCGAGCGCCCGCTCGCAGATCGCGAGCGACTCGTCGAAGCGCCAGGCGAGCATCATCCCGTGGGCGAGCGCGGCTAGAGCCTCCGCTCGCCGGGCGGAGGGGGGCTGTGCCGGCACGAACTCGACCACGCGCTCGAATGCGGAGAGGGCGGCGTCGGTCCTGCCGCTTTCGTGCAGGTAGCGACCAAGGCGCTCGTAGAGGCGCGCCGCGCCCAGCGCGTCGCGCCGTTCGATCAGATCGATCGCTCTCCTTGCCAGCTCGACCGCTCGCGGCGCCGCGCCCGCTTGGCTGGCGAGCTCGGCTGCCCAGGAGCAGAGCCCCGCGAGGTCGACGCCCACCAGCTCGGCCGCTCCCGGAACGGCGTCCCACAACGTGAGGGCCCGCTCGAGGTGCGCGAGAGCTTCGGCCAGGCCGAACGCCTCCTCCGCCTCGCGGGCCGCTTCGACCGAGGCTGCGAGTGCATCTGCAGTGCGGCCCGCCGCCGCCCAGTGGGACGCGAGCTCCGCCGGTGCCGCAGCTGCGCTGCACGCGAGCTGCTCGGCGAGCCGCGCGTGCAGCTCCTCGCGCTCGCCGGGCAGGATCGTGGAGTAGATCACCTCCGCCAGGAGCGCGTGCCGAAAGCGGAAGCTGCCGCTCGCCGGGTCGGCGACGAGGACGCCGTGTT
This sequence comes from Actinomycetota bacterium, assembly GCA_046734715.1. GTDB lineage: Bacteria > Actinomycetota > Acidimicrobiia > Acidimicrobiales > VFJN01 > ZC4RG19. The sequence continues at coordinate 5,847 of JBKPRV010000057.1, forward strand.
CGACCGAGCGGCGCAGCGACTCGCGCACGTCGCGCTCCGGCAGCACCGCCACCGCGCAGAGCAGCGGGTACACGACGTCCCGACCGGCGGCCGCGGCCACCCGGAGTAGGGCTTGCGTCCGACGATCTAGGCGGGTCACGCGCCGCAGAAGCAGGTCGCGCAGGTGGCGTGGAAGCTCCCCGCTCGCATCGCTGGCCGCCGCTAGAAGCTCCTCAGCGAAGAAGGGGTTGCCCTCCGATCGGGCGGCGATCATCTTCGCCAGGGCCGCCGGCAAGAGGCTGTTGGTGCGAGCCGCGATCAGTGCCGCCAGCTCCGCATGTTCGAGCGGCCCGAGCTCGAGCACCATCGCCGATCCCGAGCGCCGGACGCCGTCGGCAAGCCGGCCAGCACGCTCTTTCGATGCGAGCTCGTCAGCGCGGGAGGTCCCAAGCAGCAGAACCGGCCGATCAACCAGGTTGTGCGCGAGGAACACGACGAGATCGAGCGTCGAGGTATCGGCCCAATGCAGATCCTCGAGCACCAGCATCACGGGTCTGGAGGCTGCGCGCTCGGTCAGAAGCGCGAGCGTGGTCTCGAACACCCCCAGCTGCGAGCCCCCCGACGTCTTGTCGACCTGCCAAGGATCGCCGAGCGGTCGCAGGGCGTCGACAAACGGCAGATACGGGAGCTCTGTCCCGACGAGATCGATCGAGCGCCCGGTGAGGACCTCGAACCCCGCGTCGCGGGCCCGTCCCGCGAGCTCGGACGCGAGCCGACTCTTGCCGATACCCGCATCTCCGACGACGAGAACGGTGCGACCACTTCCTCCCCGGGTCGCATCGAGAGCACGCTCGAGCTCTCCAAGCTCACGGACGCGTCCTACGAAGACGTCGCTCGAGAGGGCCGCCATTCGAGCCAGTGTCGCGCAGCCCACCCTCGACCGGGAGGGCGCTCGTAAGGACCCGAGCCACCAGAGATACGCAGGCCGAGGGCCGAGAATAAGGCCCTCCGCCCGATGCCCGCCGGCTGCAGGTCTGTTACCGCTGGTGTCGACATCTCCGAGTCGAGAGGAGCTCTCGCCGTGCCCACGGTCGAAGCGAACGGCATCCGGATCAATTACGAGACCCAGGGCGAAGGTCAGCCCCTGGTCCTCATTCCCTATCTGGCCGCCGACCAGGCCTGCTACGCCTTCCAGGTGGCGGAGTACGCCAAGCACTTCACCTGCTACACCGTCGACCTGCGGGGCGCCGGCCTCAGCGACAAGCCCGAGGGCGACCACACCACCGAACTGTTCGCCGACGACGTAGCCGGCTTCATGGACGCCGTCGGGATGGGACCAGCCCACATCGGCGGGCTGTCGCTGGGAGCCGCAACGGCAATGTGGCTGGCGGCCAAGTACCCCGAACGAGTGAGGTCGCTTTCGCTGCACAGCGCCTGGCCCAAGACCGACCCGTTCCTCCGAGTCGTGGTCCACAGCTGGCGCACGGCCGCCCAAGCGCTCGGCAACGTGACCGAGGTCATGATCCAATCGATCTTTCCGTGGTGCTTCACCCCCGAGCTGTACGCGACCCGGCCCGACTACATCGATTCGCTCGCCGAGTTCGTGCGAGGGCGGCCGATGCCGCCGCTGGACGCGTTCATGCGCCAGTCCAGTGCTGTGCTCAACCACGACGCCACCCCGGTGCTCACCGAGATCGTCGCGCCGACCCTCATCACCCTCGGGCGTTTCGACCTGCTCACGTCGATCCGCTTCGCCCACTCCATGACCGACGCGATCAAGGACACGGAGATGGTGGTCTTCGACCGCTCGTCGCACGCGCCGATCTACGAGCAGGTCGAGGAGTTCAACCAGCGCACCCTCGCCTTTCTCACCGAGCACGGGTCCACAGTCAAGTAGGGGAGCACGACCATGCTGCGCTGTCGGGACGACCCGGGGGCTGGGCCGTGACGCACCAGGACTCGTGGCCCAACTACCGACACGAGGCCCAGCGATTCCTGGATGCTGAGGTTCGTGCTCACGCGAGCAGCTTCCGAAGTTCGCCGACGGCGACGATCGCGCTGTCAGCGTCGTCCGCGCACGGGATCACGTTGAAGCGAGAGCAGCCGGACTCGATGTAGGGGCTCAGGAACTCTGCGACTTGCTCGGGCGTGCCATAGGGCGAGTAGCGCTCGAACGGCTCGAAGGGCATCTGGTAGAAGTCCTGCATCTGTGCGGCGAGCGGCTTGCGTGCCGCCTCACGCGTCGAGGCAAAGCCGCACCAGACGTTGAGTGCGTGCTCGAACGCGCTCGGGTCTCGGCCGGCCTCGATGGCCTCGCCGGCGATCTGGTCGCAGACGCCGCGGTAGCGGCGCGGGGAGACCCAGATCCCGAGCCACCCGTCGCCGAACTTCGCAGCGCGCCGGACCGCCGCGTCCGAGCGTCCGCCGACGATCAGAGGTACCGGTGGTGAGGGCGCGGGAAGGATGAGCGCCTCGTGGAGCGAGAAGAACTCGCCGTCGAACGTGACCGGCGTGCCTTCGCCGAGACCGCGCAGGATCTGCAGGCTCTCGTCCATCCGGCGTCCACGCGTCTTCGGGTCCACGCCGCAGATCTCGATCTCGTGCGGGTCCTCGCCGCCGATCCCGACGCCCAGTGTGAGGCGGCCGGGTGCGAGCTGCGCGAGTGTGGCGAGCTGGCGCGCGACCGGAACTGGATGACGCAACGGCAGCAGGTAGAGCGCGATGTACACCGGCAGGTCGGCCTGCGCAGCGAGTAGCGATGTGGCAGTGGTCAGCCCGTCCGAGCCGGCCCCTACGAAGAAGCTCACATGATCGCCGACGCAGAGATGGTCGACGCCGACCTCCGCCGCGCGAGCGAGGAGCGTACGGAGCTCCTCACTGCCGGTGAGGGGTGCGACTGGCGGAAAGAGCCCAACGCGGACGTCACCCATCGATCGGTCCACCTCTCCTGCTTCCCGACAAGGTTGCGGCGGGGGCCAGGGAGCTCGTCGCGGCGGTCGTTGCCGCTGTCTTGCGGGCTCGGCCGATGATGAGCGGTCGCACGATCGGCGGCATTGCGCGCCAAGAGGCGTCGTCCAGAGCTTCGAGCTCGAACCCGGATGCCACCATCAGCTCCGCCGTGGCGCGGTTGCAGCGACAACCTCGTGCGAAGCGGCGCCACGGGTTGGCAAGGCGGTCCTGCCAGCGGGCGAGCCTCGGGGAGTCGGATCGGACGTGTTCGATGAAGAGCAGCTGACCGTCGGGCTTCAACACCCTCACGATTTCCCGCAGGGCGAGATCGGGAGCGTCCACGGTGCACAACACGAGGGTCGAGACGACCGTGTCGACGGATCCGTCTGGGAACGGCAGCTGCTCCGCCGGTGCGTCGATCAGCCGCGCCCGAACGCAACTGCGCGCCAACCTCTCGGCGAGGATGCGACGCATCGCGGCGTCTGGTTCTACCAGGACCAGGCCGTCGACGTCGTCCGGGTAGTGCGCCAGGTTCAGGCCGGTGCCGGCGCCGATCTCGATCGTGCAGCCGGCCGATCGCTCGAGCAGCTCTTTGCGATGTTTGCGCAATCCCGCGTGCTCGCCGACCCACAGGAAGGGCTCGTACACGGCCGCGAAAGCGCGCGCCCAAGCACGCGAGCCCGCCAATGATTCGACGTGTGTGATGTCGGTGTCCACGACGGCAACGATGACGGACGCCGCGTTGCAGCGCATCGCCCGTCCCGGCCATCTGCACAAGATGGCCCGTTCGGGTGATCGGCCTCAGAGCAAGCCCAAGCGTGCGGCCTCCGCCACCGCCGCCGTTCGCGAGCCGCGCCCGAGCTTGTGGCGGATGTTCGCGACGTGGCGGTGCACCGTGTGAGGGCTCAAGACCAGCTGCTCGGCGATCTCCTGATCGTTCAGCCCGTTCGCGATCAGTGCCAGCACTTCGCGCTCTCGGCTGGAGAGCAGCGCCGCCGCGGGCTCCCCGGCCAGGCGGGCCGGAGCTTCGGGAGCCAGCGCCGAACGCGACGCGCGCGCCGCCGCTCGCCAATCGCCAGTCCAGGGGAGATGGGCGTTGCCGTCGAGAGGAACCAGCGTCGCCCCCGGTATGGCCGCGGCCAGCTCCCGGCCGAGACGGTACGGAATGGCGCGGTCGCCACGGCGATGCACCACCAACGTCGGTGCATGGACGTGCTGCAGCTCTGCTCGGACGTCGTTGCGGTAGGTGAGCTCCAGCAATGCGGCCGCGGTCTCCGGGCTCGCCGCTACGCGCTGATAGCGCGCCAGCCGCTCCTGCTCGGCACTGTCGGACTCACCCAAGAAGATGTCGGCCAGCACGCGCGACCCGAGTCCCCAGTGCGACCGGACCGTGGCAGCGACCGACTGCTGGACCTCCCGAGTGGTGATCGATGGTCCATCGGCGTACGCGCCGCAGAGCAACAGACGATCCACACGCTCGGGGAAGCGTGCCGCGAACGCGATCGCCGCGCAGCCGCCCGACGACCCGCCGAACAACACGACCTTCTCCAAGGAGAGCTCGTCGAGCACGGCACGCAGCACCGCAACGTCGGTGTCGAGTGTCAGATCGTCGTCGAGCACCTCGCGGTCTGACATGCCGACCCCGAGCCGGTCGTAGCGCACCAGCGTGCGGCCCTCGCCGACCGACTGCCAGAACCCCCGAAAGGCTGGGTCCGCCCAATCGAGCTCCAGGTGACTGACCCACCAGGCCGGCGCCACGAGTGGCGGCCCCTCCCCCGTAGCCGCGTACGCGACACGTCGGCCGGCGAACGGCAGAAAGCGAATCGCCGCACCGTCGGCCATACGGCGAGCGTACCGAGCTTCCGCGTCTGGCGATGGATGCTCGAAGGCTCGGATCACCTGGGCGACGCCGGGCATCGGTGCCGACGAGACCGCACAGAGGTCCCCGCCATCGTTCAGCCGCGCCGTAGTCGGCATGGCCACCGAGGCATTGAGCAACGCGGCGATGCACGCTGATCGCTCATCTCTCGACACCGGCCTCAGGTCCAGTGCTCTGCGGAATCTGGCCCTGGCTAGATCAAGGGGCGCGGGAAGAATCGGCGCCTGGCCTGCGGGGCGGCGCCCAGAGGGCGCCGCCCCGGCCCGACCTGGACAACCTGCGGTTCTCCTTGGATCGGCGGGTCACCGGCGTGGCGCGTGTCACCGAACGGCCCGGGCGGGCGCCGCCGAATTTGGAGCTGCCGCGTGGTGACAGTGTCCTGTCGAGGTGGCTAGCCGTTTATGAACACGTAGTCAGCCTGATAGGGGACGTTGACGATCGGCGTGGCCTGCGGGTCACAAG
>JBKPRV010000058.1:0-8757 GCA_046734715.1 Actinomycetota bacterium
GCATCGCCCAGGCCCGGGGCGGCCCCGGGCGCTTCATCCTGCGCGCCGGCACCGAGGCCTGGCTGGCGGCGACGGACCTGCTGGCCCGCGAGCCGTTCCTGGCCGTCGCCGAGGTCGACGGCCGCCGCACCGGGGGTCGCATCCGGTTGGCCGCCCCGCTCGCCCCGGACCAGCTCGACGCGGTGGCCGCCGCCGAGGTCGAGGAGCACGCCCGCCTCCTCTGGGACGCCGCCCGCGACGACCTGCTGGCCCGGGTCGAGCGCTCGCTGGGCCGCCTTCGCCTCGGCACGGTCGACCGCCGCCCCACCCCCGGCCTGCCCGCCACGACTGCGTTGCTCGACCGGGTCCGCACCACCAACCTCGCCGCCCTCCCATGGACCGACGCGGCCCGCTCCCTGCAAGCCCGGGTCGCCTTCCTGCACGCGGTCGTCGGCGACCCGTGGCCCGACCTCTCCGACGCCGCCCTCCGCCGCACGCTCGACGTGTGGCTGGCTCCCCTCCTGGCCTCCGCCACCGGCCGCGCCGACCTCGACCGCCTGGACCTGACCCGGGTCCTCCGGTCCCTGCTGCCCTACGAGGTCGCCGGCGACCTCGACCGCCTCGCCCCCGAGTCCCTGCCGGTCCCGACCGGCCGCCGGGTCCGCCTCGACTACACCGCCGGCGACCCCGGCGACCCCCCGATCCTCGCCGTCCGCGTCCAGGACATGTTCGGCGCCACCGACACCCCCACGGTCGCCGCCGGCCGCGTCCCGGTCGTCCTTCACCTGCTCTCCCCCGCCGGCCGCCCGGTCCAGGTCACCCGCGACCTGGCCGGCTTCTGGTCCGGCTCCTGGCACGAAGTCCGCAAGCAGATGGCCGGCCGCTACCCCAAACACCCCTGGCCCGAAGACCCGACCGCCCCCCGCCATCAAGAGCGGAACAGATGACCGGGACCGATTGGGGACCTGCGGAAGACTGGTCCGACTGGTCCGATGCGTAGGGGCGAGATCTGGTTTGCGGCTACACCGGGCGGCGACCGGCCGGTGCTGGTCCTCACGCGCGATCCGGTCGGCGATCGCATTGGAGCTGTCGTCGTTGCTGCCCTCACGCGCACTCGCCGTGGACTCGTCTCCGAGCTCGACCTCACAGCCGCCAAGGACGGAGTGCCCTCGGACTGCGTCGTCAACTTCGACAACGTCCACACCATCGCCCGCGACAGCTTCCGTCGGCACGTGACGACGTTGTCGCCGGCTCGGGCGGCTCAGGCGTGTCGTCTCCTGGCGGCAGCGACCGCGTGCGGCGGTTAGGCGGCGGCTTTGGCCGCGAGGTCGGGGTCGAGGTCGGCGTAGGACAGGAGGTCGCGGCCGGCCATGGCGGCGATGTTGTCGCTCCAGGTCGAACCGGTGTCGAGGTGGCGGCGGGTGTAGCGGAGGGCGATGAGGGCCTTGTGGGTGGCGAGGTCGCCGGGCTCGCCGGCTTGCTCCAGCAGTAGGGCGGCGGACGTGGTGCGGACCAGCAGGTCGCACAGGCGGGCGGAGACCGCCTCGGCGGCATCGGGCTCGCGGGCGCCCAGGCCGGCGATGCGGTCGACCAGCTCGGTGCGGGCCGCGCCGACGGCGGCGACCGCGGGGGCGAGCCACTCCGGGCCGCGGTCGGACGCCACTGCCACGGCCTCGTCGATCCGGGCCAGCACGGCCTGGTCGGCCTGGTAGCGGCGGATGGTGCGCAGCACGTCCAGCACGCAGATGTTCTCGCTGCCCTCCCAGATCGGATGGCACTGGGCGTCCCGCAGCTGGCGGGTCAAGCCCCAGTCCTCGCAGTACCCGTTGCCGCCGTGCAGCTCGACCGCGAACGAGGCGGCCTCGACGCCCAGGCGGCACAGGCGGACCTTCGCCGCGGGGACGAGGACGCGGCGCAGGCGGGCGCCATCCGTGTGGCGGGCCGCGGCCGCGCACTCGAAGCCGAGGGCGGTGGCCGCCTCCAGCTCGGCCTGGAGGTCCACGAGCTGCTCCCGCACCAGGGGCAGGTCGACCAGTGCCCGACCCTTGGCCTGGCGGTGGTGCGCCCACGCCGTCGCCTCCGTGAAGCAGCGGCGGGCGATGCCCAGGCCCATGAGCGCCACCCCGAAGCGCGAGCCGTTGACCATCTCCATCATGCGGCCCAGGCCCCCGGCGTCCGACGACGGCGCGCCGCCCGACTCGGACGGCGCCCGCAGTGCGTAGCCCAACGCGCCATGGAGCTCGACCTCGCCGGTGGGGACGCTGCGGGTGCCGAGCTTCTGCTTGAGCCGGCGGATGGCGTACCGGTTGGGCGACCCGTCCTCCAGCACCCGGGGCACCAGGTACAGGCCCAGCCCTGCAGGGCCGTCGGGCGCGCCCTCGGGCCGGGCCAACAGCACGATGGCGGCGCCGTCCACGTTGGAGCAGAACCACTTCTCGCCGGTGATCTCCACCCGGCCGTCGCCCACGTCGTGGGCCACGCAGTGCACGGTGCGCCCGAGGTCGGACCCGCCGTCGCGCTCGGTGAGGAACATCGACCCGTCCACCGCGTCGGCCACGTTCGCGGCCCGCAGGCCGGCCAGCAGCACGTCGCGCACGTCCGCCGGGGCGTAGGCCTCGACCAGCCCGGCCACGCCCGAGGTCATGCCCAGGCTGCACACCATGCCCGTGTCCGCCTGGGCCAGCAGGTAGCTGGCGCCGGCCAGCACGACGCCGGGCGTGACGCGGCCTCGCGCCTGCGCCTCGGCCGCGAACCCCGAGGGGTAGCCCGCCTCCCACAGTGCGGCCTTGGCGTCGAGCGTGGCCGGGTGGTGGGCGATCTGACCGATCTCGTTGGCCCAGCGGTCGTAGCGGGCCAACTCGGGCGGATGGGCGTCGATGGTGTCGGCCGCCCGGGCGATCCGACCGCCCACGAGCGCGCCGAAGTCGTCGAGGGTCGCCTCCGACCAGTCCCGGTCCTCCGCCGGGCTGTCGCGCCGCACGCGATCCGCCAGGTCAGGGTCGAGCCGGTACCAGTTCTGCCCGACGACCTCGTCGATGTCCATCCAGTCGATCACGGGAACCAGCCTGGCAGGCCGGCCCCGGAACGTCACGCTGCGGGACCCAGCGGTGCGTCAAGGGAGGGGAGGCACGTCGACCTTGGCGACCCAGCGGGGCATCCAGACCTTGTAGAACGGGTCGGCCCCGTCGTCGCCGGGCAGGGAGCGCCGCACCCGGTCGCCGGAGGTCGCCTGCCAGCGGGGCGCCCCGAAGGGCACGTCAGCCCGAGGGATCTGCAGCGCCCTGCCGTTCCAGGGCCCGGACGTGGGCTGGCGGTCGCCCGCGATGCCCGTGGCCCGCAGCTGGTCCAGCCCCGCGGCCCAGGCGTCCTGCGCGTCCGGTCCCCAGGGAGGCAGGGCCACCACCGGCTTGCCGCCCAGGTCGAGCTTGCCCGCCAGGCGCTGGGCGTGGGGGCCGATGGCCACGACCGCGGCCACCGGGTTGCTGCCCAGGACCTCGCCGGCGATGGCCTGGTGCACGGTGACCACGGCCTTGCGGTCCACCAGCTGGCGTACCCGGGCAGCGGGCAGCTCGGACGTGTCGACCGGCAGCGTGCGCACGATGAGGTAGCTCTTGGTCAAGCCCAACGCCACCAGCAGGCTTTGGAAGCGCTGCCCGGCCTCGCCGGTGTAGGCCCGGGCGAACAGCACGTCGTCGTGGCCGGCCTGGTCGGCGAGCGCGAGGAGCTGCACGCCGGTGAACCGCCCCCGGTAGACGGGGCCGCCGCCGTAGGTGGCCGCACCGGTCACGCCCACCGCCCTCCAGTCGGGCCAGCCGAGGCCCGGGTTCGCCCCCACCAGCAGGCGGGCCATCTCCGTGGGAGGCCCGGGGTCGAACTCGCTGGGCCTGGTCGGCGGCTCCCACGGGACCTGGCCGGACGGGGCCGCGAAGCCGTCCTGGGGGCCCGGGGCCTCGGACGAGAAGCCGGTGCGGGGCGGCAGCGGCTTGCGCGGCTCGAGGATGATGCTGCGACCCGAGTCCTTGCGGACCGAGCCGGTCCCTCCGGTCCCCAGCCGCCATGTGGCGCCGAACGACAGGTCGCGCAGCGGCACCGGCGCCGACCGGTAGCGGAACGTGCCCACCGCGCCCCGGGTCGCGCCCGGATCCGGCGGCAGCCAATCCGGGTCGTCGGCGATGAAGCCCAGCACCCGGTCGGCGGCGACCCCGAACGACTTCTTCACCTTGCCGCCCGCGCCCTGGACGGCGGCACCCGGGTGCCGGGTGTCCACCAGCCGGACCCTCGGCCCGATGGCGCCGGCGTCGATGGTGTGCAGGTCGAGGAGACCAGGGTCCTTCACATTGCCGCCCCGGTGCCTGATCCAGTTGACCACCGAGCGCCGCGCTTCCCCGCCCACGGCGATGACCAGCCGCAGGTCGTGGCGCTCGGCCGCGTAGTCGAACAGCGCGTTGCGGTGGATGGCGATCGGGGAGTCCGGGGCCTGGGCCAGGTCCTCGACGACCTTGAGCTTGCGGATCGAGTACACGAACGTGTTCAGGAACAGGTACGACCGGTTGATGCCGATGTGGGCCAACAGGTGCTGCGTGCGCGTGCCCGTCTCCCCCACGAACGACCGGTGGGCGAGGGCTTCGTCGGAGCCCGCGTCCTGGCCCACGACCAGCACCCTGGCCTGCTTGTCGCCCAGCCGGCCCCGGTAGAACACCGGGCCGAACTGCCACCGGAACTGGTCCTTCTTCGAGATCTGGGCGCCCAGCGCGCGGTAGTTGGGTACATCCGCGAACAGACGTGCCCACCGCCGGTTGGGGGGTGGCCCCGGGTCATGCTCCCAGGGGTCGCCGCGCCCGGCCCGGAGGTCGTCCATGGCTCTCTCCGATGCTTCCGGTTCCGCCTTCGGACGTAAGAGTGCCGTGGCGCCGCGGCGGATGCCAGGGGGTCCGGGTCAGACGTCTCGGCTCCGGGCGGCAGCCAAGGCCTCCGCCGAGGTGTCGAAGGCGGTGACGTAGCCGACGCCCATCTCCCGCAGCCGGACCAGGTGGTCGGCCAGCTCGGACGGGGAGCCGAGCATCACGAACGGGCTGTCCAGCAGCATGTCGGGATCGAGCCGGCCCTCGCCGAAGGCCTCGGCCCGCGCTCGGCGGTCGTCGGTGAGGGCGGCCAGCTGCAGCAGGATCGAGAGCTCGAGGCCGGCGAAGCGGTCCCCGGCCCGGCGGCGGACGTAGTCGATGCGGTCGGCCAGGCCGGTCCAGGTGAAGTGGCTCAGGTCGGTGTGGGTGCGCCCGGTGCCGGACGTGAATCCGGTCAGCCCCACGATGTCGGCTTCGGTGGCGGCCAGGGCCAGCACCCGATCTCCGTTGCCGCCCACCATGAACGGGATCTGCTCCTGGGCGGTGGGGAGCTCGCCTTCGCCCGCCAGCAGCCGGCGCACCCGCGGCACCGCCGCCGCCAGCCGGTCGATGCGGGGGCCCGGCGGGTCGTAGGGGATGCCGGCCATCTCGAACTCGACCTGCGCGTGGCCGGCGCCGAACCCCAGCTCCAGGCGGCCGCCGGTGAGCACGTCGACCGCCGCCGCCTCCCGGGCGAGCAGCGCCGGGTTCCAGAACTCGTTGTTGAGCACCTGGACGCCGAGCCGCAGCCGGTCCGACACGTAGGCCGCGGCCACCAGGGGCGACAGCGGCGGCCACAGACCCAGGTGGTCGGGGATGAGCAGCACGTCGTGGCCGAGGCCGTCCACGCGGCGGACCTCCTCGTCCCATTCGGCCCGAGTGGCGGGCGTGGAACGGATCACGATGCCGGTGCGGAGGGTCATCGCCCGTGGCTAGCACGGGCCGGCGCCTCAGTCCTCGCGAGCGAGCAGCGCCTTGAGCAGGTCGTCGGACTGGTGGCTGGGCAGGATGCTGCCCCCGTCCACGACGATGTCCTGCCCGGTGAGGTAGGCGGCGTCGGGCCCGCACAGGAAGGCCACCACGCCGGCCACGTCGTCCACCGTGCCGATCCGGCCCAGCGGGATGCGGCCCTCGACCCGGGCCCGCAGCTTGTCGTCCTCCACCACCGCGCGGGTCAGGCGGGTGGCGATGTAGCCGGGCGACACCGCGTTGACCCGCACTTCGGGCGCGTACTCCACGGCCGCGGTCTTGGTCAGCGCCACCAGGCCCGCCTTGGCCGCGGCGTAGGGCCCCTCGCCCCGGGTGGGCCGGGACGCGGTGGTGCCCGCGATGCTCACGATGCTGCCGGCCCCCGAGGCCCGCAGGTGCCCCAGCGCGGCCCGCATGGCGTGCCACGCGCCGGTCAGGTTGACCTCGACCAGCCGGGCCCATTCGTCGTCGCGGTAGCGGTGCAGCGCCTTGGCCGTCCCGAATCCGGCGTTGTTGACCAGGATGGCCAGCCCCCCGAGCCGCTCGGCCGCCTCGCCGATGGCGGCATCGACCGCGGCCGCGTCGGCCACATCCGCCTGCCAACCTTCGTGCGGCGAGTCCGGGTCGAGGTCCAGGTCGAGGACCCCGACCCGGGCACCGTCGGCCGCGAGGCGGTCGGCCACCGCCCGGCCGATGCCCCGGGCGCCGCCGGTGACGACCGCGCCCCGCCCCGCCAGCGGGCCCGCCATCAGAACCCCTGAAACCACTGGCCGGCGTTCACGCCCAGAGCCTGGCCGGTGATGGGCTTGGACATGTCGGAGGCGAAGAACACGACGGCCTCGGCGATCTCGGTCGACGGCGGCAGGTAGCCGAGCGCGGTGTCGGCCGCCACCTCCTGGTAGCGCTCCTCGGGAGTGATGCCCCGCTTCTGCGCCTGGTAGGCGAAGTAGGCCTCGACGCTGTCGCCCCAGATGTAGCCGGGGTGCACGCCGTTGACCCGGATGCCGTCGCCGCCCAGCTCGCCGGCGAGGATCTTGGTCACCGCCGCCAGCGCCGCCTTGGAGCCGCTGTAGGCGCCGAAGCCGGGACGCATCCGCACGGCCGACATCGTGTTGATCATGACGATGCGGCCGTCGCCCTGGGCCACCATCTGGGGGGCCACCGCCTGGGTGAGCTGGAGGGTGCCGAAGAAGTTGACGTCCATGGTGGCGCGCCAGCGGTCGAGGTCGGCGTCGAGGAACCGGCGGTGGTCACCGTCGTTGAACGCGTTGTTGACCAGGATGTCCAGCCTCCCGAACGCCTCGACGATCCGGCTCACGGCGTCGCGGCACGAGGCGGGGTCGGTGACGTCGAGCCGCAGGGCCAGCGCCTTGGCCCCCTGGCCCTCGACCTCGGCAGCCAGCGCCTCGATCCGGTCCTGGGTGCGGGCGCCGACCGCCACGGTCGCCCCTTCGCGCCCGAACGCAAGCGCCACGTCGCGACCGAGCCCGGGCCCGGCGCCCGACACCAACGCCACCTTCTGATCGAGCAGACCCACGCACGCCCTCCCGATGGTCCGACATCTGACGGACCGTCAGGTTAGAGGCCGAGCGGATAGGGCGCTCGCCGCAGCCCAAGGGTCCGCGATTTGGCGTGACAGCCCAAGCTCTACTGCTCGGCCTCCCAGGATCGCGTTGTCAGTCGCCGCCGCGCCGCTTGCGCCGGCGGTTCCACATGGCCTCGACCAGCTGACCCAGCACGGCCCCCAGCAACACGGCCACCAGGAGGTCGACCCACAGGCGGGTCTCGACGGTGAAGAACACGAAGCTGGTCTCGACCTTCTCGTTGTTCTGGACGATGAACAGGATCGTCAGGATGACGATGATCGCCCCGATGACGAGGCGGATGACCAGGCGAGTGTCGAGTCCCTCGCCCTTGTCGTCGAGGGGGACGTCGCTGCGTCCCGGCTGGTACGCCATGCCTTGAGCGTACTGTTCCCGCTACGACGAGGAGCGTTGTTCAGCGTGGTTCAGCGTCGTTCGTAGCGCGGCTCGCGGTCCTCCGCCTTAGCGAGGCGGTGCTCCCGGTAGTCGTGGGAGGCCAGCACCATGGCCTGGCCCACCAGCTCGCGGCTCAGCGCGTCCCGCACCCCGGCGGCGGCCAGGGCCTGGACGTTCTCCCGCAGTAGCCGGACCACCAGCGGCGACCGTTCGGCGATGCTGTGGGCCAGCTCCAGCGCGGCATCGTCGAGGTCCTCGTCGGGGACCACTTGCGACACGATCCCACGCCGCAACGCCTCCGCGGCGTCGATGCGCCGGCCGGTCAGGGCCAGGTCGAGAGCCAGCGCAGCGCCCCCGATCTCGAACAGCTTGGCCACCCCTGCGGAGTCGGGGATGACCCCGTGGTCCACGCCGGGCATCGCCATCTTGGCGCTCTCGCCGGCGATGCGGATGTCGCACAGCAGCGCCCGCTCGAACACCGTGCCCATCACCCAGCCCTTCAGGGCGCAGACGATGGGGACGGGGAACTCGTACAGCAGCCGGGTGCCCCAGACGCCTCGCTCGAGCAGCTCGAACTCGCCAGCCCCGTTGTGGTGGCCGTTGGTGCCGAGCTCGCCGAGGTCGCGACCCAGGGAGAACGAGGGACCGTTGCCCCGCCAGACCACGGCGCGCACGTCCCGGTCGGTGCGCAGCAGGTCGAGGTAGCGGAAGAACAGCGCGTCGACCGCCTCACCCACCACGTTGTGCTTGTCCGGGCGGTTCAGGCTTATGACCGCCACACCGCCCTTGACCTCCATCAGCACTGGATCGTCGTCGCCCACGTCCATTCCCTTCCCACACCCCAGCGCCGCTGATACCACCACGGTATGCGACGTCGATGTCGCGTGGAGAGGTTTCCTGCCCCTACCTCCGGGTGCGCTCGGGGCGGCGCGGACGGGTGCCCCGGCGGG
>JBKPRV010000059.1:0-5233 GCA_046734715.1 Actinomycetota bacterium
CGCCAAGAGAAGATGGCATGGGCTCTGGACCCCCTGTACGAGCGCATCCATTCGCCGAGACCCAAGCGGTGCGACCGCCAGTAGGTGAAGCCGGACTGGACGTCGTGGCGCAAGTCGACCCACTTCGTCCCGGTGTACCTCTGTGTCCGGTCGCTGATCGGTGGGAGCGGTAGCTGCAGCACATCGCAGTACATCGTGTAGAGCAACTCCACTCCACCGGCTTCGGCGATGGCCGACCGGCCAGTCGGTCGGCCCACATTTGGCTCGATGACGTAGTACGCGCCTGACTCCTCGTCCTTCTTCAGCTCCAGATAAGCCAGGCCGTGGTACGGCACGGTGGCGAAGAAGTCGAGCGTGCATGCGAGAGTCGCGTCGTCCCTCACCTCCTCCCCGAGGCAACTCGAGCCGGCGTCGACCGGCCACTGACGGAGCTTTCGCGCGACGAACGTCGCCAGGGGCTCACCCTTGCGGTCGAAGTAGCAGTTGCAGGAGTACAGGTTGGTGTCATCCCCGCGTACCCACTGCTGGGCGATGAACGCCTCCGACCACGCGCGGCACGTCTCATACGCCTGCAGGAGCTCTTCTCCGCTGGCGAGCATGAACACCTTGCACTTCGTATGGCTGTCCCACGCGGTGGTCCGGTGCGAGGGCTTCAGCAGACAAGGACCCGCCAGTTCCCGGGCGGCGCGCTCGGCATCGCTCCGGGAGCGGATCACGATGGCCGGCGGAACCGGCACTCCGTGAGCCTCGGCGTGCTCCAGGAAGCGGACCTTGTCGAGAAAGGTCTCGACGACCTCGGGAGGTGGGAGCGCGTACGCGAAGAAAGGGTCCAGCTGCTCCCGATGGCGGGAGATCACGCGGACGCTCTTGTCCTGGCAGGGGAACAGAGCCGCCCGTTCATCCAGCTCGGCCCCTAGCTCCAGCAACGTGTCGATGAGCTCGGGCGTCCCCGTCGGGGTGATCCGCAGATCGCGACAGACGTTGGTCCGGCAGTTCGGGTGGGAGCGGTCCTCGGCGATGGCCACCACCGGGATCCCGTGTCCGTCCAGAATCCGTGCGGCCTGGATCCCCTGGAGACTGTCGAGACCGATCACGATGGCCGGAGGAAGGATCCGTGAGCGGAGCCTCGGCATGGCGGAACACTGTAGGTGAGCTTGTTCCGCAGGTGTCCATACCGGCAGCTTGTCCCGAGACGACCTCAAGGACACGCGGTCCACCTGCTCACGCCGGACGGGCAGGCTCGGATCGATCCTGCGAGCCCCGAATCGCCGTTCCGACCCTGCCGCGGGCCGCGGGCCTCTACAAGGGCTACTGTGCGTGCCTGACTGACTGATCGGTCGGGAACCGGCCAGTCGGTGAGCAGAAGGCGGGCCGCCTGACCGGCGGTGACCCACCAGCCGGACAGACCGTTTCCTCGTCACCGAGTCAGTGCCGATCGACCGGCACGCAACGAGACCGGGAGGAGTCCGACGTGAGCAAGACCGAGCAGTTCCGTCAGCTGCTGCACTCGGGGGACCTCGAGTTCCTCCTCGAGGCGCACGACGGTTTGAGCGCCAAGATCGGTGAGGAGGCCGGGTTCAAGGGGCTCTGGGCCAGTGGACTCTGCATCTCGGGACAACTGGCTGTCCGGGATTCGAACGAGGCGAGCTGGACGCAGGTCCTCGATGTGCTCGAGTTCATGACGGACGCAACGAGCATCCCGATCCTGCTCGACGGTGACACCGGCTACGGGAACTTCAACTCGATGCGGCGTCTGGTGCGCAAGCTCGAGCAGCGGGACGTTGCCGCTGTCTGCATCGAGGACAAGCTCTTTCCGAAGACGAACAGCTTCATCGCCGGCGAGGCGCAACCCCTCGCAGACATCGACGAGTTCTGCGGCAAGGTCAAGGCCGGGAAGGACGCTCAGTCGGACCGCGACTTCGCCATCGTGGCCCGGGTCGAGGCTTTCATCACAGGATGGGGACTGGGCGAAGCCCTCAGGCGGGCCCATGCCTACGCTGACGCCGGTGCCGACGCCATCCTCATGCACAGCAGCAAGTCAACCCCCGATGAGATTCTCGCCTTCACCGATGAGTGGCACCGCGAGTGCCCAGTGATCATTGTGCCAACTCGCTATTATTCGACCCCTTCCGATGTGTACAGGACTGCCGGAATCTCGGTGGTCATCTGGGCCAACCATCTCCTGCGGGCCGCGATCGGGGCGATGCAGCAGACCGCAGCAACGATCAAGGCTGAGGAGAACCTGTTCTCGGTCGAGGACCAGGTCGTACCCGTCGCAGAGATCTTCCGCCTCCAGGGTGCACACGAGCTGGCCGAGGCCGAGAAGCGCTATCTCCCGAACCGCAACGCCGGCGTCTGGACGGTCGTCCTTGCCGCGTCACGGGGAGAGGAGCTCGGGGAGCTCACCAGCGACCGTCCGAAGGCGATGGTCGAGGTCAACGGTCGCCCCCTGGCGCAACACATCGTTGATGCCTTCAACGCGATGGGAGTGAAGAACATCACGATGGTGCGCGGGTTCCGCAAGGATGCGTTCGACATCCCCAACCTCCACTACGTGGACAACGACGACTTCGAGCGAAGTGGCGAGCTCGCGTCGCTGCAGGTCGCCCTCGATGCCCTGCCCCCCGAGTCTGCCGACGCAACCTTGGTCGTGTGCTACGGCGACGTGCTGTTCAGCAAGTTCGTGCCGCAGGCGTTGCTGGACCTCGAAGCGGACCTCGCGATCGCAGTGGACACGGACTGGCGCGTGAGCGCCAACCGTGACCGAGCCGCTGACCTCGTGCGATGCTCGGCGCCCCACTCGCGTGACGCCTTCTACAAGCGGATCGACCTGGAGCGGATCTCCACAGAGCTCCCCGAGGAGGAGGTCCATGGCGAGTGGATGGGATTCCTGAAGATCGGCGCGGACGCCCGGCCCCTCGTACGAGAGCTCACCGCGGAGCTTCTCTCCGCCCCCGACGGGCGGCAGGCGGCTTTGGTGGATCTCCTCCAACGCCTGGCGTCGTCACCTCTTGCTGTCGAGGTGTTCTACACGACGGGTCATTGGCTCGATATCGACAGACTCGCCGATCTCGGTGCTGCCGGCAGCTTCGACACACCGGGGTGATCAAGTGATTCGTGCGTCCGACTTCGTCGAGCAGGCTCGCGTCCGCGGCTTCTCCATCTACGCCGGTGTCCCATGTTCCTTTCTCAAGCCGTTCATGAACTACGTGGTCGACGACGATTCACTGCGGTACGTCGCAGCGGCCAACGAAGGGGACGCGGTTGCCATCTGCGCAGGCAGTCACCTTGGTGGAGTGCCAGCGATCTGCATGTTCCAGAACTCAGGTCTCGGGAATGCCGTCAGCCCACTGTCATCACTGACCGCGACATTCAGGATCCCGGTTCTCCTCATCGTCACGCATCGCGGCAGGCCGGGGCCTGACACGGACGAGCCCCAGCATGAGCTGATGGGGCGCATCACTCGTGACATGCTCCAGTTGCTGGGGATCCCGTCGGAGGACTTCCCCACGGACTCCGCCCAGGTGGCGCCCGCGCTCGACCGCGCGACCACCTGGATGCGGGAACACTCCTTGCCATATGCGCTCATCATGGCCAAGGGATCCGTCGAGCCGTGGAAGGTGCCACAACGGCCGCCGGTGGGCATCCACCCAGAGTCCACAGTGCCCGTGTCCTCACCACCCGAGACCTACCGCGGCGCGATGTTGCACGCGCTGCAGGCCTCGCTCGACCCGAGCGACGTCGTGATCGCCACCACCGGCTACACCGGACGGGAGCTCTACGCCAACGGCGATGCGGCAAACCAGTTCTACATGGTGGGGTCGATGGGATGTGCGTCGAGCCTGGCGCTCGGTGTCGCCATCACCCGACCGCAGAACCGTGTCGTCGTGGTCGATGGCGACGGTGCCGCGATCATGCGGCTGGGCGCCCTCACCACGCTTGGTGCCGAGCGGCCGGCCAACGTGGTGCACATCGTGCTCGACAACGGCCAACATGAGTCGACGGGCGGTCAACCCACCTCGACGGCCACGACCGATCTAGCTGGTGTGGCCGCAGCGTGTGGCTACCGACATGTCCAACGGGCGCCGAGCCCGGATCGCCTGTGCGACCTGCTGCGCGAACGCCTCGACGGACCGCTGTTCATCCACGTACCGATTCATCCGGGTGTCCCGGAGAACCTGCCGCGTCCGGCGATAACGCCCCCTGAGGTCGCCGCCCGGTTCCGTCGCCACCTCCACGACTACGCGGCTCGCCACTCCCTCGACGACGACGTGCCAACGGGCCGGCAACCACCGCGCCGCCGGATGAAGGTCCTCGTGGTCACCAAGTTGTTCCCCGAGGCGATGGAGCAACTCCGCCACGACCACGATGTCGTTCAGCAGATCGACCCGTCGGCCGACGAACTCTTGGAGCTGGTTGGCGACCGGGAGGTCCTCATCTTCCGCAGCGGTGTGCAGATCACCGCCGAGGTCCTGGGCAAGGCCCAGCACCTCGAGCTCCTGATCCGTGGAGGCTCGGGCCTCGACAACATCGATCTGGCTCAGGCCGACCAGAACGGCATCGAGCTCGTCCGTATCCCACAACCGGGGGCTCGAGCCGTGGCCGAGCTCGCGTTTGCGCTCATGTTGAACCTGGCCCGGCGGGTTCTCGAGGCAGATTCGCTGCTACGCCAGGGACGCTGGGCCAAGCATGACATCGTCGGCCATCTCCTGGCCGACAAGACACTCGGAGTCTATGGGGTCGGCAACATCGGCGGTCAGATTGCTCAACTGGGGGGAGCCTGGGGAATGAAGGTGCTCGGCTGTGTGGAGCACCCGACGGACACGCGAGCTCGCGAGCTTGCCGCGCGTGGTATCGAGCTCGTCAGCAACGCCGAGGTCCTCGCCCGCTCCGACTTCCTCACATTGAGCGTCCCGCTGAAGCCGTCGACCCGCCATCTCATCGACGCCGAGGCCATCGCCGCCATGAAGCCGGGTGCGTTCATCGTCAACGTGGCCCGCGGTGGGGTCGTCGATGAGGCAGCGCTGGCCGAAGCGCTCGACTCCGGTCATCTCGCAGGGGCGGCGCTCGACGTCCACGAACACGAGGGCGAAGGCGTGGTCTCCGCCCTTGCGAGACGTCTCAACGTCGTGCTCACTCCCCACATCGGTGCCGGCACCGTCGATTCCCAGCGGATGATCGGGGAGCGCATCGTCGAGATCCTCCGGGAGCGCGCCGCACCCCTTCCCGCGGC
>JBKPRV010000060.1:0-7493 GCA_046734715.1 Actinomycetota bacterium
ACGCCGAGCGGGGCGAGGCGGTGGCGCAGGAGATACGGGACAAGGGCGGCAGCGCGCTGTTCGTGGCGACCGACGTGACCGACGACGCCCAGGTGGCGGCCCTGGTCGAGCGGACCGTGCGCGAGTACGGAGGCCTCGACCTGGCGTTCAACAACGCGGGCATCGAGGGTGTGTCCGCCCCGACTCACGAGTGCACGCCGGAGAACTGGGCGCGGACGCTGGCCGTGCACCTCACCGGTGTGTGGTCGTGCATGCGCCACGAGGTCCCCGCCATGCTGGCGAGGGGTGGCGGGGCCATCGTCAACTGCTCGTCGGTGGCCGGCCTCGTCGGCTTCGCCACCAGCCCCGCCTACGTGGCCTCCAAGCACGGGGTCGTCGGGCTCACCAAGACCGCGGCGCTCGACTACGCCGAGCAGGGCATCCGGGTCAACGCCGTGTGCCCCGGGGTGATCGACACCGACATGGTCGCCCGCTTCACCGGGCGGGAGCCCGAGGCCGAGGCGGCGCTGAACGCCATGGAGCCGGTCGGGCGCATGGGGCGGCCGGAGGAGATCGCCGACGCCGTCGTGTGGCTGTGCTCGCCCCGGGCCAGCTTCGTGACCGGCCAGGCGGTGGCGGTCGACGGCGGGCTCGTCGCCCGCTGAGCGAGGAGGCAGACCATGACCACGAACGACGCCAGCCATCACTGCCCGTCCTGCGAGGCCCGCTTCGCGTCCCGGACCGAGCTGGAGGACCACCGCGCCGTCGACCATCCCCGGCCGCTCGAGGACGACATCGCCTCGCCCGGGCCGGTCCCGCAGGTGCTCGTCGTGTTCGAGTCGATGTTCGGCAACACCCGCATCGTGGCCGAGTCGATCGCCGCGGGGCTGGCGAGCGGGGCCAAGGTGGACCTGGTCGAGGTGGGCGACGCGCCCATGAGCCTCGATCCCGACGTCGACCTGCTGGTGGTGGGCGCGCCCACCCACGCCTTCGGGCTCAGCCGGCCCGAGACCCGGGCGGAGGCGGCCGCGGAGGCCACGGCGCCGTTGGTGTCTCAGGGGCGGGGCCTGCGCGAGTGGCTGGAGCAGCTCGACTGCGACGGGGCGCAGCCCAGAGTCGCCACCTTCGACACCCGCGTCCGCCACGTCCCGGGCTCCGCCGCCCGGGCGGCGATGCGGATGCTGCGGCGCCGCGGCCTGGGGACGGCGGACGACCCGACCAGCTTC
Organism: Actinomycetota bacterium; assembly: GCA_046734715.1. Classification (GTDB taxonomy): domain Bacteria; phylum Actinomycetota; class Acidimicrobiia; order Acidimicrobiales; family VFJN01; genus ZC4RG19. The sequence goes on from JBKPRV010000060.1 coordinate 1,206, forward strand.
TGGGTGAAGGGCAAGCCGGGCCCGCTGGCGGCCGGTGAGCAGGAGCGAGCCGAGCGGTGGGGCGAGCGGCTCGCCCGCTACGCCAGCCGGCAAGGAGGCTGACATGAGCCATCGCGAGACGATCCAGGAGCTGCGGGCCCCGACCGTGCAGCTGCGCGGGATGATCCCCGGCGCCTGGGCGGCGTTCGCCGAGCTGCACGGGGCGGCCGTGGCCGAGGGCACGGTCCCCACCCGGCTGAAGGAGGCGACGGCCCTGGCCATCGCGGTGGTGAAGGGGTGCGACGGCTGCATCGCCTACCACGCTAAGGCGGCCGCCCGGGCGGGGGCGTCGCTGGACGAGGTGGCCGAGATGCTGGCCGTGGCGCTGCTGATGGATGGCGGCCCCGCCAGCGTCCACGCGCCCCGGGCGTGGGAGGCGTTCATCGAGTTCGCGGGCGACATGCGCTCGGCCGCGACCGGATAGGCCGACGCGGCGCCGGTTGCCCATTACCTCCGCGGCAGCCGGCGCCGCGTGACTACGTCGCCGACGTGGCCGGCTCCTGATCCCAGGTCCGGCCTCCCGGCGAGGCGTGGGCGGGCACGACCAGCACCGGCACCGGGGCGTGGTGGACCACCGCGGCGGTCACGCTGCCGTGGTAGATGCGGTCCCAGCCGATGCGGCCATGGTTGGCCAGCACCAGCAGGCCGGTCGGGCTCGACGGATCGGCCGCGGCCTCGGCGAGGGCGGCGCTGGGGTGCTTGCCGTGCAGCACGTCCCAGCCGTCGGCTCCGACCTTGTGTCCCAGTGCGGCCAGGTGACCGCCCTCGATGGCGTCGCGGGGCAGGTCGTCGAACGGGGCGCGCGGGGGATCCACCTCCAGCAGCCACAGCGGCTCGCCGGTGAGGTCGGCCCAGGCGCGGGCCGGCGCCAGGGTGAGCTCGGACTCGTGCGTGCCGTCGACGCAAGCGACCACGCGCCCCGCGAAGGCGGGCGTGGTCACGTGCGGGCCGACCACCAGCGCGGGGCGGTCCAGCGCCCGCAGCAGCGCCTCGGCGATGCTGCCCATGACCGCCCGCGCCAGCCCGCTCCGGCCGTGCGAGGTCATGCACACCAGGCTCGCAGGCCCGAGGCCGTCGAGGATGGCGTCGGGGATGCTGTCGCGCACCACCACGGTGGTGGCGACGGCTACGTCGCCGCAGCGAGCGGCCACCTTGGTCAGGTACATCGACACCGCGTGGCGCTCGTCGGGGAAGCACCGGCTGAGCAGCCGCAGCGGCACGGCCGTCCGGCGCACCAGGTCGAGCGCAGGCCCCAGGGCGCGCTCGGCCGCCGGTGAGCCGTCCAGCGGGACGACGATGTCGCTGAAGGGCGTGTCCACGATCACTCCTTTCGCTCCTACGTCCTCATCGTGCGCCCGGACCGAGACGCCCGACAGGGCCGTAGGTCACGATCAGGGACTTTCGGCCCTGTCGCCGGACCGGCCCGCGCGCCGATGCTCACGCCATGGCGGTCATCATGAACACGCCGCCGATCATCTCGGCCGCGGGGGTGGAGAAGGCCTACGACACCGGGGCCGTGCGGGTGCAAGCGCTGGACGGCGTCGATCTCGGGGTGGCGCGGGGCGAGATCGTGTCGATCATGGGGCCCAGCGGGTGCGGCAAGACGACCCTGCTCAACTGCCTGTCGGGCCTGGACACGTTCGACGCCGGCGACGTGCAGATCGAGGGGGTGTCGCTGTCGGCCATGTCCGACCGCGAGCGCACGACCTACCGGGGCCGGCGCATGGGCTTCGTGTTCCAGTTCTACAACCTGCTGCCGGTGCTCTCCGCGGTCGAGAACGTCGAGCTGCCGCTGCTGGTGGCCCGGGTGGCCGCGGGCGAGGCCCGCCGGCGCGCCCGGGATGCCCTGGCCATGGTCGGCCTGGCCGACCGCGCCTCGCATGTGCCCGACCAGCTCTCGGGGGGCGAGCGCCAGCGGGTCACCATCGCCCGGTCGCTGGTGAACGACCCCGCCATCGTGTGGGCCGACGAGCCCACCGGCGACCTCGACTCGGCCATGGCCCAGGAGATCGTCGACCTCATGCGCCGGCTCAACCGGGAGCGGGGGCTCACCTTCGTGATCGTCACCCACGACATCGCCGTCGGCCGCCGGGCCGACCGCATCGTCCGCATGCTCGACGGCCGCGTGGTCGCCGAGGAGCAACTGGAGGCCGCCGATGCACGCACGGGTCACGCTGCTTGAGATCGACGTCCTGCGGACGACCATGGCCGACGCCGTGGCGATGTTCCAGGCCGAGGTGATGCCCGAGCTTCGCCGGCAGGACGGCTACCAGGGCATCTACGTCCTCACCACGCCCGAGGGCAAAGCCGCGATCGTGACGCTGTGGGCCACGGCCGAGCAGGCCGACAGCAGGCGGTCGGGCTTCTATCCCGACACCCTCGCCCGCTACCTGGCGCTGTTCGCCGCCCCGCCGGGCCGCGAGCACTACGAGGTCGCCCTGGCCGACGCCCCGGTGCCGGCCCGGCGATGACCGGTGGAACGGGTCTTCGGCATCCCGGTCGGCACGTTCGCCACCGCCCTGGTGGTGATCATGGCCGTGGCCTTCGGCCTGATCGGGGTCGCCGCCGCCCGTAACCGGGTCTTCCTGCGGATGGCGGTCCGCAACGTGAGCCGCCGCCGCGGCCGCAGCGCGCTGATCGTCGGCGGGCTCATGCTGGCCACCACCATCATCGCCTCTTCCCTCGTCACCGGCGACACCATGGGCCGGACCATCCGCTCGTCGGTCCTGCGCTCGCTGGGCGCCACCGACGAGGGCGTCGTGGCGGCCGGGGCCGAGATCGACTCGGCGCTGGAGGTCGACGCCACCACCGCGGCCGGTCTGTTCGACGCCGAGGCGGCAGACCGCGTGGTGGCCGCGGCCGCCGCCTCGCCGCTGGTGGACGGCGTGGCCCCGGCCCTGATCCGCCCGGTGGCAGCGCAGGACCGCACGTCGCGGCGCACCGAGCCCCGCGTGATGCTGTTCGGCCCCGATCCCACCGCTCTCGACGGCTTCGGGCGCATCACGGGGACAGGCGGTCGGGCCCGCTCCCTGACCGGCCTGGGCCCCGACGAGGTGTTCCTCAACCGCGACGCGGCCGACGAGCTGGGGGCGGCGGCGGGCGATCGGATCGTCGTGTTCGGCGGCGCGGCGCCGGTCGACCTCACCGTGGGCGACATCGTCACGTTCCGGGGCGCAGGCACCGACGGGCCCGCGGTCCTGGCCCCGCTCCCGCTGGCTCAGGAGATCGTCCGCGCCCCCGGGCGCATCTCGCACGTGCTGGTGTCCAACAGTGGCGGCGAGGTGGCGGGGGCGGCCCTCACCGACGAGGTCACCCGGCTGCTGGCCCCCGCAGCAGAGGCCGCCGGGCTGGAGGTCACCGCGGCCAAGCGCGACGGCCTGGACTCGGCCGACGAGCAGGGCAACACCTTCCTGTCGATCTTCACGACCTTCGGCAGCTTCGCCATCATCGCCGGCATCCTGCTGATCTTCCTGATCTTCGTGATGCTGGCGGCGGAGCGCCGCACCGAGATGGGCGTCGCCCGCGCCGTCGGGACCCAGCGCCGGCACCTGATCGAGACGTTCGTGTTCGAGGGCTCGCTCTACGACGTGGTCGCCGCGGCGGTGGGCGCGCTGGCCGGGCTCGGCGTGGCCTACGGGATGGTCGAGGTCGCGGCCCAGGCTTTCGGCCACGGCGAGTTCGCGGTCGAGCACGCGGTGCAGCCGGCCAGCCTGGTGGTCGCCTACGGGCTGGGCGTGGTGCTCACCCTGCTGGTGGTCACGGTGTCGGCCTGGCGAGTCAGCGTGCTCGACGTGGTCACGGCCATCCGCAACCTCCCGTCAGTGGTGACCCACGCCGGCCGCCGGGCCCGCTGGGGTCGCGGCCTGGTGGCGGTCTTCGCCGGGGCGCTGATGACCGCCGCCGGGGTCTCGGGGGCCAGCATCACGCCCTTCCTGCTCGGCGTGTCCATCATGATCGTCGGCCTGGTGCCCATCGCCCGCGCCCTGGGGGTGGGCGATCGGATCGCCCACAGCGCGGCGGGCCTGGCGCTGGTGGTGTGGTGGCTGCTGCCCGCGAGCTGGTACGAGGCACTGGCCGGCGAGATGACCTGGAACTTCTCGGTCTGGATCGTGTCCGGCACGGTCCTCGTGCTCGGCTCGGTGTGGGTGATCATGTACAACGCCGACCTGGCGCTCGCCGGCATCGGCCGGATCACCGGGAGGGTCCGCAGCCTCGCGCCGGTGGTGCGCATGGCCGTCGCCTATCCCCTGCGCAGCCGGCTGCGGACGTCCATGACGCTGGCCATGTTCACGATGGTCGTGTTCACGCTGGTCACCGGGAGCACCATCTCCGGCTCGTTCATCACCAACCTGAACGATGTCGACGCCTTCGGCGGCGGTTTCGACGTGCGGGCCGTGGCGGCCCCCATCCGCCCCATCGACGACATGGCGGCCGCTGTTGCCCGCGCCGGGCCGGGCGCCGGGCTCGACCCCACGGCCATCGAGGCAGTCGGCGCCCAGTCGCTGGTCCCGGTGGAGGCTCGCCAGCAGGGCACCGCGGCTTTCGCCGACTACCCGCTGCGCGGCCTCGACGACGGGTTCCTCGCCGCCACCCGCTACGACCTGGGGGCGCGAGCGCGAGGCTACGACTCGCCCGCGGCCGTGTGGGCCGCGCTGGCGGACCATCCGGGCCTGGCCATCGTCGACCCCTACATCGTCCCCCGGCGCCAGCAGTTCAACATGGGCCCGCTGCCCGAGCTCCAGCTCCGAGGCTTCAACTATGAGGACGAGGTGTTCGATCCGGTCGACGTCGAGGTGCACGACCCCGCCACCGGCACCGACCTGACGCTCACCGTGATCGGCGTGCTGACGGACTCCGCGCCGCTCGAGATGGCCGGCCTGACCACGTCCCAGCGGGCCCTGGCCCCGCTGGGCGACGCGGCCGCGCCTACCACGTTCTGGTTCTCGCTGGCGGAGGGGACCGACGCCGAGGCCGTGGCCACCAGCCTGGAGTCGGCGTTCCTCGACGACGGGCTGGAGGCGCAGACCCTCCAGGACCGGCTGGACGAGGCGGTGGGAGCATCCTGGACCGTCAACCGGCTGATCCAGGGATTCATCGGCCTGGGCCTGATCGTGGGCGTGGTGGCCCTCGGGGTGGTCAGCGCCCGGGCGGTGGTCGAGCGCCGCCAGCAGATCGGCGTGCTGCGGGCCATCGGCTTCCAGCCAGGCATGGTCCGGCTCGCCTTCCTGGTCGAGGCCTCGTTCGTGTCGCTCACCGCCATCGCCGTGGGCTGCGCCCTCGGGCTCGCCACCGCCGCCAACGTCATCGCCTTCGTCGGCCAGCAAGCGGACGTGGCGCTGGCAGTGCCCTGGCTCAACCTGGCGGTGATCTTCGTCGTCGTGTACCTGGCCTCGCTGGGCAGCACGCTGTTGCCTGCCCTGCGCGCGTCCCGGGTGTACCCGGCCACCGCGCTGCGCTATGAGTGAGCCGCAATGTGACCTTCAGCCCTATGGCGACGGCCCTCGAGCAGCCGAGCATGGCGGCATGACGGCAGAGCTCGACGTCCTGGTCATCGAGAGCCACCCCGGAGCCGCCGCGGCGGCCACCGACGCCCTGGAGGCGGCCGGTCACCGCACCGCCACGTGTCACCCCGCCGGGGCCGAGGCCGCGTTCCCGTGCCGGGCGGTGATCGATCCGGCCGACTGCCCGCTCGACGACCGGCCCGACGTGGCCCTGCTAGTGCGCGACCGCATCACGGAGCCGGGCGCCCGCGACCAGGGGGCGAGCTGTGCCATCCGAGCTGGCATCCCCTGGTGATGGCCGGCCCGTCCGCCCTCGACCCCTACGAGCCTTGGTTGGCCGGCCGGGTCGAGGGCGCCGACGGGGATGTCGTGGCGGCGTGCGAGGCTGCCAGGATCGCCGCGTTGGGGGCGGTCCGGAGGCGCATTCTCACGCTCGTGCGCCCCAGTCTCGCCGCCGCCCGTATCGCCATGGCCGACGTCACCGGCGGGATCGAGCCTCGGGGCATGGGGCTGCACGTCCGCTTCGACGTCCTCGCGCCCGTGCCCGCCGGGCTGCGCCAGACGCTCGCCGTGCGCACCCTCGACGCAGTGCGCGGCGGCCGCCCGCCCTACGAGCACGTGTCGGTGTCGGTCAACGACACCCGCTGAGCGCGGCCACCGGGGCGATCCGGGCCAGGGCCTGGACCAGGGCCTCCCCCGGCCCGCAGCTCGTGTCGAGGTCGATCGCGTCGGGCGACCGGTCCTCCAC
>JBKPRV010000061.1:0-2643 GCA_046734715.1 Actinomycetota bacterium
GCGTACGAGGGCCCCGGCAGCCCGGCTGCGACCAGCCCGCCGTCGGCGGCCGCGGCGGTGCCCTCGACCCGGCGCGGGGTGAGCACCTCGATCCAGCGGATCTCCTGCTCGCCCGGCGGGCGCGCGACCCGGGCCGCGAACGGGCTGGGGGTGCGGGCCGCCAGGGCATCGAGCACCGCGTCCACCTCGCCCGGCTCCACCAGCGGGTGGAGGCGCTGGACGTGGGCCCGCACCTCCCGCACCGTCTGGACGCCCCGCAGCAGCAGCACGGCCAGCACGGCCAGGTCGGTCGGGCCCATGCGCCAGCGCTCGTCGGCCCGGTGCCGGTAGCGGGTGGTGCGGGCCTCGGCGCTGGGCGGAACGAAGCGGGCCAGGCCTCGGGACTTGAGCGACAGCAGGGTGTCCTCGACGGTCCGGTCGTCGTAGGCGACCACCGGGTCACGCCCTGTGGGCTGGTTGCACGCCAGCCGCAGCGAGTTGAGCGTCAGGGGCACGGATCCGGGAGCTGCCGCTTCCTGCTCGATGAGGCACCCGAGCACGCGACCCTCGGCCGCCGTCAACTCCATGAGTGGCGATGCTAGGTGGCGGTGAGGCACCCGGTGGGAACTAACTTGCGCCGCCATGGGGATGGACCGCGCCGGCGTCACGTTCGCATCGCTCATGGCCCTCGGGCCCGACCTGGCCGTCGCCACGGCCCGCCAGGCCCAGGACCTGGGCTACACCAGCTTCTGGACCGCCGAGACCACCGGGCCCGAGGCGTTCACGATCCTGGCCGCCGCGGGCGCCGCCGCGCCCGGGCTCGACCTGGCCACCGGCGTGGTGGCGCTGCAGCTGCGCACACCCATGGTGGTGGCCATGGCCGGAGCCACCCTGGCCGCCCTCCATCCCGAGCGGGACATCCTGCTGGGCGTCGGCATCTCCTCCCCGGTGGTCACCGAGCGCTGGCACGGGGTCCCCTACGGTGAGCGACCCCTGGCCCGCGTGCGCGAGTACGTCACCCTGCTGCGCCAGTGCCTCAGCGGCGAGAAGGTCGACTTCGCCGGCGACTTCTACCAGGTCAAGGGGTTCCGCCTGGGGGTGCGCCTGGGCGAGCGCCGCCCCCAGATCGTGGTCGGCGCCCTCAACCCGGGGATGCTGGCCGTGGCGGGCGAGGTGGCCGACGGCGTGCTGCTCAACTACCTGCCCGCCAGCCACGTGCCCTGGTCGGTCGAGCAGGTGCGCAAGGGCGGCGACGCCACCGTCTACGCCTTCGTCCACGCCGGCGTGTGCGAACGCGAGGAGGGGGTCGAGCTGGCCCGCCGCGACCTGTTCTCCTACGCGGTGGTGGATAGCTACGCGCGCAACTTCGAGCGGGCCGGCTACGGGGACGAGGTGGCGGAGATCCGGAGCCGCTTCGCCGAAGGCGACCGCACCGGGGCACTCCAGGCGGTGAGCGACCGCATGATCGACGGCATCGACGTCATGGGCGACGCCGACACGGTGCACGAGACCATGCGCGCCTACGTGGACGCGGGGGTCGAAGTGCCGGTGCTCATGCCCCTGCCCTGGGGGCCGGACCGGCGGGCCTCGGCCGAGGCCACGCTGCGGGCGGCGATCGGCGCCGGGTAACCGCGGCGCCGCCCCCGAGCGGTCCTACGATGCCGCCATGGAGCTGCGTGACCGCGTCTGCGTAGTGACCGGCGGGGCCAGCGGGATAGGCCAGGCGCTGTGCCGGCGCTTCGCAGCCGAGGGCGCCCGCCACGTGGTCGTGGTCGACCGGGACGCCGACGGCGCCCTGGCCACCGCCGACGCCCTGGGGACGCGAGCCTCGGCCCGCACCGCGGACGTCACCGTCGAGGCCGACATCGAGGCGCTGGTGGACCACACCGAGGACACCATCGGCCCCATCGACCTGTTCGCCTCCAACGCGGGCGTGCTCGGCTACGGCGGCATCGAGATCGACGACGAGACGTGGGAGCAGGTCTGGGCGGTCAACGTCCTGGCGCACGTGTATGCCGCCCGGGCCCTGATCCCCCTCATGCTGGAGCGGGGTGGCGGCTACCTGCTGTCCACCGCCTCGGCCGCCGGACTGCTCAGCCAGCCGGGCGACGCCCCCTACTCGGTGACCAAGCACGCCGCCGTGGCCCTGGCCGAGTGGCTGGCCATCACCTACGGCGACCGGGGGATCAAGGTGTCGTGCCTGTGCCCCATGGCGGTCGACACGGCCATGCTGCGCAGTGGGCTCACCACGCCCGAGACCCCGGTGGGCGCCGGCGCCGCCGCGGTGGCGGGGATCCTCTCGGTCGACCAGGTGGCCCGAGCCGTGGTGGAGGGCCTGCGGGACGAGCGCTTCCTCATCCTCCCCCACCCCGAGGTGGCGACGTTCGAGCAACGCCGGGCCACCGACCGGGACCGCTGGCTCGCCGGCATGCGCCGCCTCACCGCCGGCCTGAGCGAGAACGACGACACCTCCGCGTGACCACACCCGCATCCCCGCGCCCGCCCCTGGCGTCCGGCCTCGTCGTGGACGGCCCATGATCCCCCCGCCGCCGCTCGAGGCGCTCGGCCTCGCCGTCGGCGACCGGGTCCGCTGGCGCGAGCGGCCCGGGGCCCGCTGGAGCGAGGGCCGGGTGGTCGGCCGCGAGCGGGACGGCAGCGTGGGCG
>JBKPRV010000062.1:0-14219 GCA_046734715.1 Actinomycetota bacterium
GCACCGGTGTCGATCCCCGCGGGGGCGCCGAAGCGCACCCGGTCTCCGGCGCCCTCGCCGGCCACCAGCTCGGCCACGGTCCCGTCGGCCACCAGGCGCCCGTGGTCGACGATGACCACCCGGTCGGCCACCCGTTCGGCCTCGTCCAGGTCGTGGGTGGTGAGCAGGACCGTGACCCCGTCGTGGCGCAGCTCGGCGATCACCTGGCGGATCACTTGGCGCCCCGCTGGATCGACGCCCGTGGTGGGCTCGTCCAGGAACGCCACCTGGGGTCGTCCCACCAGCGCCACCGCCAGCGCCAGCCGGCGCTGCTCGCCGCCGGACAGCTGCCGGTAGGTCCGCCGCTCCCGTCCGGCCAGGCCGAGCCGGTTCAGCAAAGCCTCCGGGGCCAGCGCCTGCCGGTAGAGGGCGGCGGCGTGGCGCAGCACCTCGGGCGGGCGCAGGGCGGGATGGATGCCGCCCTCCTGCAGCATGACGCCGATCCGCTCGGTCAGCGCCCGGTGGTCGGCCTGGGGGTCCAGCCCGACCACCGACAGCCGGCCGGACGCCGGGCGCCGCAGCCCCTCCAGCGCCTCGATGGTCGAGGTCTTGCCCGCCCCGTTGGGACCGAGCACGCAGGTGACCTCGCCCGCCTCGGCTCGGAAGGACAGGTCGTCGACCGCCCGGACGTCGCCGTAGGTGATGGTGAGCGACTCGACGTCCACGGCGGCCATGGCGGCCCGACGCTACCCCCGTGAACTACGACGTCACGGCACCGGGACCGAGGTCGGAGTGGAGGCGTCCGGCGGGGGCACGGTCGTGGTGGAGGTGACCGTGCCCCCCGCCGGCAGCGGTGCCACGCCCACGACGGGCGGCGGCACCGCGATGCCCCCGGCGGGGTCGCCGGGGAAGCGCGGGGTGGTGGACTGGTGCTGCGGGTAGACGTTGGTGACCTTCTGGCCGTCGGCGCCGATCACCGGCTCGACCGACAGGGCTTGGCCGTTGACGTCGTAGCCCGGGTAGACCTCGATGGGCCGGCCGTCCTGGTCGTACAGCCGCACCCGCTCGAGCGGCTGGCCGCTGGCGTCGTAGGCGTAGACGTTGCTGATGGACGAGCCGTCACTGTGCTGCAGGCCCGGCTCGGGGATGTATGCCTGGTCGATGTACACGTCCCCGCCCGCGTCCGTCTCGTCGACGTAGATGGTCCGCCCGTCGTTCAGCTCGCCGGCCAGAAACACCGCCGACAGGATCGCCGCGACGTTGACCACCCAGATCCACCGGCTACGCGTCGGTCGCCGTCCGAGGCGCACCGACAGGATCGCCCCGACCGCGACGGCCATGCCCCCGAGGACCCAGGAGCCGAGCACCTCTGGGAACGGGAACGACGAGGTGTAGTCGCTGTTCGACCGCGTCGTGAGCAGGTACACCAAGAGCCAGCCCCGGACCAGCCACCAGGCCGGCTGCAGCTCGGGCAGAAAGTCCAGCACCGCGCGGCCCGCGGGCTGGCGGCGGATGGCCTCGACCGCGGCGTCCGTCCCCCCGCGGGCCCGGGCGATGAGCCCGCGGCGCGGCGCCGGCATCTCGGCGGTCAGCCCGGCCGACGCCAGCAGCTCGGCGGCGAAGGCCTCGGGCGGGCCGAGAGATGCCTCCAGCGGCCGCTCGTCGTCGGCGGCCACCTGGTGGACGTGGGCGGTGAGGTCGTCGAGCAGGTCGTCGCGCTCGTCGTCCGTCAGCCCCTGCAGGTGGCGTCTGACTTCGGCCAGGTAGGCGTCGGCCCGGGTCTCCGTGTCAGTCGTCATGCTCACGCCGCCTCCTTGGCCGTGCCGAGCAGGGCATCGAGGACGTCGGCGAAGTGGCGCCACGTCTTGGTGCCGGTGGTGAGGGCGGTTCGCCCCGCGGGCGTGACCGCGTAGTACTTGCGGTGGGGGCCCTCGTCGGACGGCACGACGTACGACGACAGCGACCCGGCCTGGAACAGGCGGCGCAGCGTGCCGTACACCGAGGCGTCGCCCACGTCCTCCAGGCCCGCCTCTCGCAGGCGGCGGACGATGTCGTAGCCGTAGGCGTCGTCGTCGGCCACGACCGCGAGGACGGCCAGGTCGAGCACGCCCTTGAGCAGCTGGCTGGGATCCATGCCCTACTCTCCCGTCAAGCGAGGTACTACGTTAGGCACAGTACCACGCCTGACAGAGCAGGGGAACGCGTGCCGGGCGACGGTGGCGGCGCCGGTACCCTCGTCACCCATGCTCGACCTCCGCCGGATCCGCAGCGAGCCCGAGGCCGTCAAGGCCGCGCTCGACCGCCGGGGGCCGGGCACGTCCGAGCCGATCGACCAGATCGTCGCCCTCGACGCCGACCAGCGCCGTCTGATCGCGGAGCGGGACGAGGTCCGCAGCCAGATCAAGGCCATCTCGAAGGACGTGGGCCGGCTCCGGGGCCAGGGCCGGACCGACGAGGCCGAGGCCAGCATGGCCGAGTCGCGCGAGCTGGGCGAGCGGGAGAAGCGCCTGGCGGCGGAGGCCGACCGGCTGGGCGACGAGATCCGCGGCCTGCTGCTGCGCGTCCCCAACCTGCCCAGCGCCGACGCCCCCGACGGCGCGGGCGAGCACGACAACGTCGTGCTGCGCACCGAGGGCTTCGACCCGGCGGCCTACGCCGACCACCAGCGGGTCCCGCACTGGGACATCGGCGAGCAGCTGGGCCTGCTCGACATCGCCCGGGCCACCAAGATCTCGGGCTCCATGTTCGTCATGTACCGGGGCTGGGGGGCCCGGCTGCTGCGGGCGATGGTCCAGCTCAGCCTGGACCGCAACGGCGACGCCTACGAGGAGGTGCGGCCGCCGACGCTGGTGCTCACCGACACCATGGTGTCGACCGGGCACCTGCCCAAGTTCGTCGACGACGCCTACCACGTCGAGCGGGACGACCTGTGGGCCATCCCCACGGCCGAGGTCCCGCTCACCTCGCTGCACCGAGACGAGGTGCTCGACGAGGCCACGCTGCCGCGGCGCTACCTGGCCCACACGTCGTGCTTCCGGCGGGAGGCGGGCTCGGCGGGCAAGGACACCCGGGGCCTGCTGCGCACCCACGAGTTCGACAAGGTCGAGCTGCTGGCGGTGGCCGCGGGCGCCGGGCAGGCCATCGCCGCCCAGGAGGACGTGCTGGCGCGCAGCGAGGCGCTGCTGCAAACCCTGGGTCTCGCCTACCGGGTGGTCGACCTGTGCACCGGAGACCTGGGCGGCTCGGCCGCCCGGACCTGGGACCTGGAGGCCTACGCCCCCGGCGTCGACCAGTGGCTGGAGGTGTCGTCGGTGTCGTGGTTCGCCGACTACCAGGCCCGGCGGGCCAACATCCGTTACCGCCCCGACGGTGCCCAGGGCACCGAGATCGCCCACACCGTCAACGGCTCGGCCATGGGCTGGCCCCGCACGGTCGCCGCCTACCTGGAGACCCATCGCCGGCCCGATGGCACCGTCGCCCTGGTCGACGCCCTCCGCCCCTACCTGGGCGGCGCCGAGCTGATCCCTCTGCCCTAGCCCTCAGCGGCGGCATCGACGCCTTCGTCGCCGGCCGAGCTCAGCGGCAGTTGCGGCAGCGGCCGGAGAGGGCGAAGTGCTGGGGGGAGAGCTCGAAGCCGTGCTCCTCGCGCAGCTGGTCAGCCAGGGAGTCGAGGGCGCCGAAGGGCACCTCCACCACCGCCCCGCACCCCGAGCAGACCGCATGGTGGTGCGGGCGGGTCACGAGGTGGAAGGTCGATGGGCCGTGGCCCAGGTGGACGTGGGTGATGACGCCCACCTCCTCCAGGCGCTCCAGCGTCCGGTACACCGTCGAGCGGTGCACCTCCGGGTGCCGCTCGGCCACCCGGGCGACGATCTCGTCCGCCGTGACGTGGTGGTTGCCGGCCAGCAGCGCCTCGACGACCGCCCGCCGTGACGCCGTGAGCCGCCCGCCGGCGCCCCGCACCCGCGCCATCACGTCGTCCACGGTCGGGGCACTCCCGTTCACCTACCTGAACATATAAGGTGCCTGAGCTCCCTACCTCGTTCTGCGTTCTCCCCTAAGACAACGAGGCCGGGCCTGACAACGGGAGGGGACAGGCCATGCGTCGCGTCTGGTCCTGGATGGCGATCAACTTCGGCAAGCACGCCGGCATCGTTGGCGCCGTCGGGCTGGCCATCACACTGCTGCTCGGCCTCGGCATCACCAAGCTCGAGTTCGCCACCGGCCAGGACTCGTACCTGAACAAGGACGAGCAGGTTTACAAGGACAGCGTCGCCTACCAGAGCCTGTTCGGCGGCCAGGCCATGCTCACGCTGTTCACCATGGACGAGGGCAAGACGGTCACGGACTGGTTCACGCCCGAGAACATCGACCACATGACCCGGGTCGAGGAGGAGCTGCGCAGCACCGACGGTGTTCTCACCGTCATCAGCCCCCTCACCGCCCTGGAGTTCACCCAGGCCATGGTGACCGGGCCGCCCGAGGCCCCCGACGACGTCACCCAGAGCGTGGCCGGCCAGGCGCTGCTCGCCGCCCGGGACGCCGAGCCCGACCCCGCGGCCCAGGCCATCCGACTGGAGGATGCCAGCACCACCCTCGCCCGCATCAACGCGGTCCAGGGCCCGCACACCTTCGACAACCCCGAGTGGGTCGAGTTCCTGCTGTTCGACAACCAGGACCTGATCCGCAAATCCCTGTTGCCCTTCTTCCCCGACGAGAACCACGCCCAGGCCGTCACCCGGCTGATCGGGAACGCCTCCCTGGAGGTCGAGGGCGCGGCGAGCGAGCGGGTCGTGGCCGAGGTCCAGGCCCAGCCGTTCGAGAACGCCTCGACCGTCACCACCGGCGCCCCGGTCCTGCTCAAGGACCTGAACGACTACCTGAAGGGCGGCATGCTCACGCTGGGCGCCATCGCGGTGGGGATCATGGTGGTGATCCTGCTGCTGCTGTTCGGCGTGCGCTGGCGGCTGCTGCCTCTGTTCGTCATCCTCGTCGGCGTCACGTGGGCCTTCGGCCTGGCCGGCTACCTCGGCATCCCGCTGTCGGTCGTGACCATCGCCGGGCTGCCGGTGATGCTGGGCGTGGGCATCGACTACGCGATCCAGATGCACTCCCGCATCGAGGAGGAGGTGGTCATCGACCGGGCGGAGCACCCGATCCAGGAGGCCGCGGTCAACCTCGGTCCCGCCCTGCTGGTCGTCACCTTCGACGCCATCTTCGCCTTCCTGGCGCTGCGCTTCGCCAAGGTGCCGATGATCCGCGACTTCGGCCTGCTGCTGGCCGTGGGCATCGCCGCCATCTGCGTGTGCAGCATCGTGCTGCCCATCGCCATCCTCGGCGTACGCGAGTTCCGCTCGCCCACCAAGGGCCGCGACTTCAGTCACGGCACCCTCGCCAAGCTGGTGGTGTGGCTGGGCGCGCTGCCGTCCAAGCTGGCCGTGCCGCTGGCCATCGCCAGCGTGGCCGTGTTCGTGGGCGGCATCGTGGTCGAGGACCAGCTCGAGATCCAGAGCGATCCCGAGGAGTGGGTCAACCAGGACACCCAGGTCATCAAGGACATCGACACGCTCAAGCGCGAGACCGGCTCGTCCGCGGAGCTGGGCATCTTCATCGAGTCCGACAACGTGTTCAGCGACGAGACCGTCGCCTTCGTGACCGACTTCGCCAACGAGGAGCTGGCGGCGAGGCCCGAGGAGCTGCTCACCGCCTCGTCCATGCCGACCACGGTGTCGTTCCTGCTGGAGGTGCCGGGCACCACCGTGCTCCCGCCTCGGGGCATCGACGTGGAGCGCGCCTACGAGGTGGCGCCGCCGGACATCCAGGAGGCGCTGGTCAACCCGGGCGCCAACGCCCTCAACCTGGTGTTCCGCACCGGGCCGGGCTCGCTCAACCAGCGGGCCGTGTATGTCGACGAGATCCGCAACGAGCTTTCGGCGGGCGAGACCGCCGGCGGCGTGGTCGTCCCCGAGGGCGTGCGGGCGACACCGTCCGGCCTGGCCGTGGTGGGCGTGGGCCTGCTCGAGAACATCGAGTCGAACCGCATCCTGCTCACCTACCTGGCCATCCTGTTCGTCTTCCTGTTCCTGAGCGTGCGGCTGCGCAGCGTCGTGCGGGCGCTGCTGTCGATGGTGCCCGTGCTCATTGCCGTCGGTGCCGCCTCGCTGGTCGCATGGGCGCTGAGCCTGCAGCTCAGCCCCATGACCGCGGTGGGCGGACCGCTGGTGGTGGCGCTGTGCACCGAGTTCACCTCCCTGATCTTGCTGCGCTTCATCGAGGAGCGACACCGGGGCCATCCGCCCAAGGAGGCGGTCGAGGTGACCGCGTCCCGCACCGGGCGGGCGTTCATCGTCTCGGCCCTCACCGCCATCTCGGGCGTGGCCGTCATCGCCTTCTCGTCCCTGCCGCTGCTGCGGGACTTCGGCGCCATCGTGGCCATGAACGTGACCGTGGCGCTGCTGTCGGCGCTGGTGTTCCTCCCGCCCATGCTGGTGTGGGCCGAGGAGCGGGGCTGGGTCACCCGCGGGCTGCGCAAGCCGCCGCCCATCGGCGGCCCGACGCCCACGTCGGCACCCCTGCCACAGCCGGCGCCCGAGCACGCGCCGGAGCCCACACCCGAGCCGGTCTCGGCCGGGAACCCGGAGCGCGCGGACCAAACCTGACCTCGACCGCGGGCATGATCGCCGGATGACCGATGACGTCCTCGGCGATCGTGCCCTCGGGCGGGCCACCCTGGCCCGCCAGATCCTGCTGGAGCGGGAGGACCGCGACCTCACGGCCACGGTCGACCACCTGGTCGGCCTGCAGGCCCAGGTTCCGCACAACCCCTACACCGCGCTGTGGTCCCGCCTCGACCCGTTCGACCCCGAGGCACTCTCCCGCTTGCTGTCCGAGCGCGCCTTGGTCCGCATCGTCACCCTGCGCGGCACCCTCCACCTGGTCACCGCGGACGACTGCCTGCGGCTGCGCCCGCTGGTCCAGCCGGTCCTCGACGGCGAGCTGGCCCGCCACCAGACCTTCGCCCCGTTGCTCGCCGGTGTCGACCTCGACACGGTCATGGCCGTCGCCAAGCCATTGCTGGACGAGCAGCCTCGCACCGGCCCCCAGCTCCGGGCGCTCATGGCCGAGCGCGTGCCCGAGCACGACGCCGCCGCGCTCGCGTTCGCCTGCCGGAACCGCCTGGCGCTGGTCCAGGTCCCGCCCCGAGGGCTGTGGAGGCGCGGCGGGCAGGTCACGACCACCACGGCCGAGGCGTGGCTCGGCCGGCCGCTCGAAACCGAGCCGTCCATCGACGCCGCCGTCCTGCGCTACCTGGCCGCCTTCGGGCCGGCCACGGTGGCCGACGTGGCCACATGGTCCCGCCTCACCGGGTTCCGCGAGGTGCTCGACCGGCTGCGCCCTCAGCTGCGGACCTTCCGCGACGAGCGGGGCCGGGAGCTGTTCGACCTGCCGGACGCGCCCCGGCCCGACCCCGACACCCCGGCCCCCGTCCGCTTCCTGCCCGAGTACGACAATGTGCTGCTCAGCCACGCCGACCGATCCCGCTTCCTGCGGTCGGAGGACCGGGACGAGATCGCCGCCCTGTTCGTCGAGCGGGGCCTGGGCTCGGTGCTCTCGGACGGCATGGGGCGGGGGGTGTGGCGTCTCGACCGGGAGCCCCGCGGGGGATCGGCCGTCCTCACCGTGCGCACGTTCGGGAAGCTGAACGGCCGTGAGGCGGGCGCCATCGAGGCCGAGGCCGGCCGGTTGCTGGCGTTCCTGGCCCCGGGCGCCCCGGCGGAAGTGCGCGTGGTGGCCTCGGACGGCGGCGCTAACGTGACTCGCACATGAAGACCCAGGGCCACACCCGTGGCCCGACGGCAGGTCCCGGGGCCGCAGCCAGCGGGGAGGGAACCGTGTTGTCCGCCACCACCCCCGACGACAACGAGAGCGCGGCCGTCGCGACGTGACGGACGCGCCCGCGGTGGCCGCTGAGGACGCCGCGTCTCCGACCGAGCCGGGCACGGGCGCCGCCGCCATCCGGCTCGAACGCCTCACCAAGCGCTACCCCGGCGCGGCCACGCCCGCGGTGAACGAGCTCGACCTCACCATCCCTCGCGGCGAGCTGGTGGCGCTGGTGGGACCGTCCGGCTGCGGCAAGACCACCACGCTCAAGATGATCAACCGTCTGGTCGAGCCCACCGGCGGCACGGTGTGGCTGGAGGGTACGGACATCCGCACGCTCCCGGTCCACGAGCTGCGTCGGGGCATCGGGTATGTGATCCAGCAGGCCGGGCTGTTCCCGCACCGCAAGGTGGCCGACAACATCGCCACCGTCCCCCAGCTCGCGGGCTGGTCGAAGGACCGGGTGCGGGCGCGGGTCACCGAGCTCGCCGAGCTGGTCGAGCTCGATCCCGACCTGCTCGACCGCTACCCGTCGGCCCTGTCCGGAGGCCAGCAGCAGCGGGTGGGCGTGGCCCGGGCACTGGCGGCCGACCCGCCCGTCCTGCTGATGGACGAGCCCTACTCGGCGGTCGATCCCATCGTGCGGGCCCGGCTCCAGGACGAGCTGCTCGAGCTGCAGCAGCGGGTGCAGAAGACGATCGTGCTGGTCACCCACGACATAGACGAGGCCATCAAGCTGGCGGACCGCATCGCCATCCTCAAGGTCGGCGGGATCCTCGCCCAGGTGGACACACCCGAGGACCTGCTGCGCGACCCGGTGGACGAGTTCGTGGCCGACTTCCTGGGCGACGACCGCGGGATCAAGCGGCTGTCGCTCATGCGGGTCCGCCAGGCCCGGGTGAGCCCCGGCCCGGTGGTGGCGCCCGACGCCTCGGCCGCCGCAGCCCGCGCCGTCATGGCCGACCACGCCACCGACTGGGTGGCGGTGGTGGACGCCGACGGCTGCCTGGCCGGCTGGGTGGGGGACGCCGCGCTCGACGGCGCGGCCCGCGTGTCCGACCTGCCCGCCGAGCCGTTCGCGGCGGTGGTCCACCCCGACACCACGCTCAAGGCCGCGCTGGACGGGATAGTCACGTCCCGCACCCGGGTGGCCGTGGTGGTCGACGCCGAGCGCCGCTACCAGGGCATGCTCACCGTCGACGACCTGGCCGAGGGGGTCACCCGGTGATAGGGGCACTGGTGACAGGGGCCCAGGTGCTGGCAGCGGACGAGCCGCTGGTCGAGTGGGATTGGGTGAGCCGTAACGCCGACGAGATACAGGACCGACTGTGGCAGCACGTGTCGCTCACGGTCGTGGCCGTCGGCATCGGGTTCCTCCTGGCCCTGGTGATGGCCCTCGTCGCCGTGCGCTGGCGCTGGACCTACGGGCCGCTGGCCGGGCTGGCCGGGGTGCTGTACGCCATTCCGGCGCTGGCCCTGTTCGGCCTGCTGGTGTCGTTCCCATTTTTCGGCCTCGGCTTCCGCACCGCGGAGGTGGCCCTGGTCAGCTACACGCTGCTGATCCTGCTGCGGAACATCGTGACAGGGCTGGACTCGGTGCCGGCCGCCACCCGCGAGGCGGCCGACGGCATGGGCTTCGAGGGCTGGCGCCGGATGCTGTTCGTCGACATCCCCCTGGCGGCGCCGGTCATCATCGCGGGCCTGCGCATCGCCACCGTCACCACCGTGGGCCTGGTCACGGTGGCCGGCCTGGTCGCCGCGGGCGGTCTGGGCGAGCTGATCACCGAGGGGCTCGGCCGCAGCTTCTCCACGCCCATCGTGGTCGGCGCGGTGCTGTCCATCGCCCTGGCGGTCGTGCTCGACCTGGCCTTTCTGGCGTTGGAGTGGGTGCTCACGCCGTGGGCCCGCGCCCGGGCACCCAGGGGTGGTGACCGGTGACCGGCACTTTGCAGGAGCTGTGGGACTACCTCAGCAGCGACCGGGCATGGTCCGGCCAGAACAGCCTGCCCGCCCTGACCTGGGCCCACATCCAGATCTCGGCGGCTGCGGTGCTCGTCGCCTCGCTGATCGCCATCCCACCGGCGGTCCTGCTCGGCCACGTGCGTCGCGGGGGCGTGGTGGCGGTGTCGATCGTGAACATCGGGCGGGCCATCCCGTCCTACGCAGCGATGGCGCTGATCCTGCCCTTCGCCCTCAAGTACGGGTTCGGCCTCGGCTTCTGGCCGACCGTGGCGGCGCTGTTCCTCCTGGCGGTGCCGCCCATCTTCACCAACACCTACACCGGCGTGCGCACCGTGCCCGAGGAGACGCTGGAGGCGGCCCTGGGCATGGGCATGCGCCCCGGCCAGCTCATCCGCCAGGTCGAGGTGCCGGTGGCCCTGCCCCTCATCCTCACGGGCCTGCGGGTCTCGGCCGTGCAAGTGGTGGCGACGGCCACGCTCGGCGCCCTGGTGGCCTACCGCAACCTGGGCACGCTCATCGTCACCGGCTACACCAGCCCCACCAAGGGCGGGCTGCTGGCGGGGGCCATCCTGGTCGCCGCGCTCGCCCTGGCCACCGACGGGTTGTTCGCCCTGGCCGAGCGCCGGCTGGTGCGGTGGCGGGCCCCGCGGGGCCGCACCGCCGACGCCGGCATCGCGGCCCAGCCCGAGCCGGCGGCCACGTAGCACGACACGTTCCCCATCGACAGCAACCCTCCGGGGGAAAGGAACCAACCCGATGAGACGACATCTGAAGGTGATCGCCGTGCTGGCGGCCTTCGTCCTGTTGGGCGCCGCCTGCGGTGACGACGACGACGACACCGCCAGCAGCGGAGGCGGTAGCGAGAGCACGGTGCCCGAGGGCCCCGCCATCAGCATCGGCGCGCAGGACTTCGGCGAGTCGCAGATCGTGGCCCAGATCTACCAGGGGGCACTGGAGCAGGCGGGCTACGACGTCAGCGTCCAGGACCTGACCGGCTTCCGGGAGCTGGTGTTCGACGGCTTCGACTCCGGCGACATCAACCTGGCCCCCGACTACGTGGCTTCGCAGCTCGAGTTCCTGCTCTCCGACGCGGGCGAAGAGGGCGGCCAGGCCACCAGCGACGTGGACGAGACGCTGGCCAAGCTCACGCCGCTCCTCGAGGACCGGGGCCTGGTGGCGCTCACGCCGTCCGACGCCGTGGACACCAACGCGTTCGTGATCACCCAGCAGACCTCGGACGACAAGGGCATCACCACGCTGTCCGACCTCGCCGCCAAGGGCGCCGACCTCACGCTGGGCGCGCCGCCCGACTGTGAGACCAACGGGTTCTGCATCCCGGGCCTGATGCGGGTGTACGGCGTCGACTTCACGGCGCACTTCTCGCCGCTCGAGTTCGGCCTGATCCCCGACGCCCTCGACGCCGGCGAGGTCCAGGTCGGCGTGGTGGGCTCCACCGACGGCCGCCTGGCCGACGAGTCGACCGGATGGGTCCTGCTGGAGGACGACAAGGGCATGTTCGCGGCCGACAACGTCTTCCCGGTGGCGTCCCAGGAGCTGGTCGACGCCTACGGCAACGACTTCAAGGACCTGATGGACAGCATCTCGGCCGCGCTCACCACCGACGACCTCATCGCCATGAACAAGCGCTACGACATCGACCACGACGACGCCGAGGACATCGCGGCCGACTGGCTGTCGGACAACGGATTCGATTGATCAGGCAGACGCGGTAGACCGGTCGCCGTGGACGTCCACGAGCTGACCGAGCTACGCCAGGAATACAGCTTCGCCGGATTGTCGGCCGCCGATCTGGCGGCCGACCCGGTGGAGCAGTTCCGCGCCTGGTTCAAGACCTGGCACGACGTGGCCGTGGGCGACCCCAACGCCATGGTGGTCGCCACCGCGGGGACCGACGGGCGCCCGTCGGTCCGCACGGTGCTGCTCCGCGCCCTGGACGAGAGCGGCTTCACCTTCTTCACCAACCTGAACAGCCGCAAGGGCCGTGAGCTGGCCGCCAACCCGCGGGCGTCGCTGCTGTTCCCCTGGCACCCGCTGGGCCGGCAGGTGATCGTCGAGGGCCCGGCCGCTCCGGTCGACGCCGCCGCCTCGGACGCCTACTGGGCCACCCGGCCCCGGGGCAGCCAGATCGCGGCGGCGGCCTCGCCCCAGAGCGAGGCGGTGGCCGACCGGGCCGACCTGGAGCGCCGCTGGTCGGACGTCGAGGCGGCCCACGCCGGCGGGGACGTGCCGCGGCCCCGGCACTGGGGCGGCATCCGGGTGGCGCACGAGCGGGTCGAGTTCTGGCAGGGCCGGGAGCGGCGCCTGCACGACCGCCTGGTCTACGAGCGCGACCCCTCGCGCGAGACCGGCTGGCGGGTCTCGCGGCTGGCCCCCTGATCGGCCGGATCCGCGTTCGTCGTGGGGGCCTCCCGGCCGAGCCGCACGGCCACCGCCACGACGGCCAGCAGCGCGGCGAGGACTACGGCGATCCGCAGCGCGCCGGTGTCCTGGACCCACTGGGTCACGTCGTTGGACCAGCCGATAACCCGATCCGTGATGCCGGAGGCGGGCAGCTCGCCGGGGCCGGACCGGTTCAGGCGTAGCTCCAGCCAGCCGTAGTAGGCGACGTACGCCCCGGCGAGAGCGACGAGCCCGCCGGCGACCCGGCCGATGTAGGGCTGGCTGCGCCGCAGGAAGCGGACGATCGAGGTGCGGGCCAGTGCGATGGCCACGGTCAGCGCCAGCAGCACCAACGACATCCCCAGCGCGTACAGGCCGAACACGATGAGCCCGTCGGCCACCGACTCGCGGTTGATGGTGCCCGCCACCCCGACCAGGAAGGCGGGCAGCGCGCAGCCGATGGAGGCGATGGCGTACGACACCCCGAACAGGAACATCGACCCGAGCGTGCGCTCCCGCCCGCCCCGGTCGAGCCGCGGGAGTGCCACCCGCAGCTCCCAGCCGCACAGCAGGGCGATGCCCAGCCCGAACAGGCCGAGGCCGATGACCAGCGCGATCCAGGGGGCGTTCTCGTAGACGGGCAGCGAGGTGAGCTCGACGGCCAGGCCGGCGAGGGCGAACACGGCCAGGAACCCGAGCGACACCGCGCCCGCCACCCACACCGCCTGGGCCACACCGGCGCGGGGGGCCTCGCGGTCGTCGCCCTCCAGGCCGAGGAAGAACGAGAGGTAGGCGGGCAGCATGGCGAACCCGCACGGGTTCACCGTCGCGACCATCCCCAGGGCCAGGTAGTACGCCCAGGGCCCGTCGGGGCCGATGGCGGCGAGGCTGCCGGTCACGCCGGCACCCCCAGCAGGTCGTTGATCTTGCCCCGCAGCTCGTGCTCGCTCATCGCCCCGGGAACCACGTCCACCACCTCGCCCGAGGCGTCGATGAACACGGTCGAGGGCATCGTCAGGCCGCCGAAGTAGGTCAGCGCGCTGCCTTCGGGATCGCCGTAGGTGGGGTAGGTGACGCCGGTGCGCGCCACCGTGTCGAGGGCGTGCTCGGGGCTGTCCTGATACGCCATGCCCACGACGCTGACCTGGTCGCCCACGCTCTGGTGCACCGCCTCGAAGCCGGGCATCTCCGTGATGCAGGGCGCGCACCACGAGGCGAAGAAGTTGAGGACGACAGGCTTGGTGCCGATCAGCTCGCCGAGCGAGTGGTCCGGCCCGCCGTCGAGCGCGCCCAGGCGCACCTCCGCCACCGACTCGGGCAGCTCACCCTGGGGCGACAGGGCGAGGCCGTCCTCGCGGTCGGCCGACCCGCCGGACGCCGGCGAGCCGTCGCCCCAGCCCAGGAACGCGGCGGCACCCACCGCCGCGACCAGGGCAAACGTGGTCGCGGCGAAGACCGCGGCCAGGGGGATGCGGCGGTTTGCCACAGCGCGACGCTACTGCCGCAACCACCCGCCGCGGCAATCGACTCGGGGGGGAAGCGGCCCGCCGTGCGGGAGCATCGCCGCCGCGCGATGCCCCCGCACCAGGGTCTGGTCGATCTCCCGCTCCGCATTCGCCACTGTGCCGGTGACGGCCCCGGTCGGCGCAGCTAGTGGTGCCGAGGATCGGCTTCGTTCTTGTACGTGTCGCTACGCAATTCGGATCACCGCCACTCCTTGCAGATGGTCAGGGATCGGGATGTCGGGCAGCTGATCCTCCGGCCGAGCCAGCTTGGGTGGCCGGCCGCGCCGCCTCTTGGTGGCCAGGATCTTGCCGTTGAGGAAGAGCTGGCCGCCCCAGACGCCCCACGGCTCGCGCCGCTCGAGGGCGCCTTCGAGGCAGGGGATCATGGCCGGGCACGTAGCGCAGATGTGCTTGGCCCGGGCGATGTCTTGCAGCTCCTCGCTGAAGAACATGGTGGCGAAGCGACCGCTGCCGTCGTTGCAGCGGGCGTGC
>JBKPRV010000063.1:0-5560 GCA_046734715.1 Actinomycetota bacterium
CGCTGGAGCTGCTCGACGACGCCACCCGCTCCCTCGCCCTGGCTATGGAGGGCGAGGCGCTGGAGCACGCCCGCCGGGAGGCGGCCGCCCTGCGCCGGTCGCAGGCCATCCAGCGCGAGCTGCTGTCGTCGCTCAGCCACGAGCTGCGCACCCCGCTCACGGCGATCCAGGGCTTCGCCTCCACGCTGCTGCAGCCCGACCTGACGTGGGACCCGGCGTCGACCGACCGCTTCCTGCGCTCCATCGCGGCCGAGGGGGCGCGGCTGGAGCGCCTCGTGGGCGACCTGCTCGACTCCTCGGCCATCGAGTCGGGCGTGCTGCGCCTCCAGCGCCACTGGTGCGACCTGGCCCTGGTGGTGGAGGCGGCCCGGCGCCTCGTGCGCGGGGGCGATGCCATCCAGGTCCGCACCGCAGACGAGCTGGAGCCGGTGTGGGGCGACCACGACCGCCTGGAGCAGGTCTTCGTCAACCTGCTGGAGAACGCGGTGGCCCACGGCGCCTCCCGCCACGGCGTGGATGTGCAGCTGCGCCGGGGCCGAGCGGCCGGCACGGTCGAGATCGAAGTGGCCGACCACGGCCCCGGCATCCCGGCGGCGCTGGCCGACCGCATCTTCGAGCCCCGGGTGCGGGCGGCCGGCGACGTGGCCGGCGCCGGCCTCGGGCTGCCCATCGCCCGCGGCATCGTGGTGGCCCACGGAGGCACGCTGGTGGCGGTCCCGGCCCGGCGCGGGGCACGGTTCGTGGTGACCCTGCCGTGCGAGCCGGTCGACGCGCCCGACGCGCCGCCCGACGCGGCCTGGACCCTGGTGGACGCAGCCAAGGAGCCCGATGTCGTCTGACCGAACCGTTGCCTCGGACCGAACGACTGTCCTCCTCGTCGAGGACGACCAGAACATCGTCGACCTGGTCCGGGCCAACCTCATGGCCCGGGCGCACGACGTGGTCGTGTCCAAGGACGGCATCGACGCGGTGGCCATGGTCGAGGCCCACGACCCCGACGCGGTGCTGCTCGACCTCATGCTGCCGGGGGTCGACGGGTTCGAGCTGTGCCGCGAGCTGCGGGAGCGGTCGCCGGTCGGGATCATCGTCCTGTCGGCCCGCCGGGCGGAGACCGACAAGGTGCGCGCCCTCAACCTGGGCGCCGACGACTACATGACCAAGCCGTTCGGCATCGAGGAGCTGCTGGCCCGCATCAACGCCACGCTCCGGCGCAGCCGTCCGGCCCCGGCCGAGGCGGCGACCCCTGAGGTCGTGGTGGCCGGCGACGTCGAGATCGACCTGACGGCCCGCAAGGTCACCAAGGGCGGCGAGCTGGTCCACCTGACCCCGACCGAGTTCGCCCTGCTGCGGGAGTTCGTCACCAACCCCGGCGTGCTGCTCACCCACGCCACGCTGCTCCGGCGGGTGTGGGGGCACGGCTACGAGACCCAGACCGAGTACACGAGGGTCTACATGGCCCGGCTGCGCTCCAAGCTGGAGGACCCGGAGGGACCGGTCCTGTTCGTGACCGAGCCACGCTCGGGCTATCGCTTCGTGGGCGGAGAGCTTTAACGTTTCATTCGCGTTCGTGCACCAACGTTCGCGAACTGTTCGCGGATTCTTTCGTACCGTCCGCGGCAACAGGTGATCCGGGAGGGGAACAACACATGTACGGCAGCAAGCGCGTGTGGCGAAGCCTCGCCATATTGGCCGTGTTCGGCCTGATCGCCGCAGGATGCGGCGACGACGACGATGACGGTGGGAGCCAGGCCAGTGGGGACGGTGAGGGCAGCATCTGGGTGCTGCTCCCCGACACCGCCTCGTCCGACCGGTGGGAGAAGGACGACCGGCGGTTCTTCGCCGATGCCTTCGAGGAAGCCGGCCTGTCCGAGGACGAGGACTTCCACATCGTCAACGCCGAGGGCGACGCGTCCACCCAGCAGTCCCAGGCCGAGCAGGCCATCGCCGACGGTGCCAGCGTGATCGTGCTCACCAGCCTCGACACGGGCTCGGGCGCCACCATCATCGACCAGGCCAAGGACGCCGGCGTCAAGGTCGTCGAGTACGACCGCTTCAACACCGGCGGCTCGGGCGGCGACGCCTACGTCAGCTTCGACAACGTCCAGGTGGGCGCGGCCATGGCCGAGGCCATGGAGCCCGCCATCGACGCCCTGAACCTCGCCCCGGCGCGGGTCGTGATGCTGAATGGCGGCGAGGAAGACAACAACTCGTTCCTGTTCAAGCAGGGCTACGAGGCCACCGTCTCCGAGCGCGTCGACGCCGGCGACTGGACGCTGGTCGCAGACCAGTTCGTCCCCGAGTGGGACAACCAGGAAGCCCAGACGCTGATGGAGCAGATCCTGGTCGACGCCGGCAACGGCGTGGACGCCGTGTTCGCGGCCAACGACGGCCTGGCCAACTCGGTCATCAACGCCATGGAGGCCGCGGGCGTCGGTCCGGTCCCGCTCAGCGGGCAGGACGCCACCTCCGCCGGCATCCAGAACGTGGTGCTCGGCAAGCAGACGGTGAGCGTCTACAAGCCGATCCAGGACGAGGCCGGCGTGGCCGCCGCCGTCGCCCTGGCGCTGCGCAGCGGCGACGACATCGAGGAAGCCGCCAACAACTACGAGTCGCCGCTGGAGTCCGGCGGCTCGGACGTGAGCATCATCGGCATCGAGGCCGAGAGCGGCGAGCCGACCGACAGCGCCGAGGGCGACGGCGTGGTGATGTACGTGGCACTCGTGCCCATCGGCGTGACCGCCGACAACGTGGCCGACACCGTCATCGCCGACGGGTTCCGCACGATCGACGAGATCTGCACCGGCGATGTCGCCAGCACCGAGTTCTGCCAGCAGAACTCGTGACCACCCCGCTCCTCGCATGTGAGGGCGTCTCGAAGGCGTTCGGCGCGGTACAGGCCCTGTACCGCGTCGACTTCGAGGTGCAGGCCGGCGAGGTCATGGCCCTCGTCGGCGACAACGGGGCGGGCAAGTCCACGCTCATCAAGTGCGTCGCGGGGATCTACCCGTTCGACGAGGGGCAGCTCAGCGTCGAGGGCCGGCGGGTCGCCATCCACAGCCCGCGCGACGCTGCCCGCCTCGGCATCGAGGTCGTGTACCAGGACCTGGCGCTGGCCGACAACCTCGACGTGACCGCCAACATGTTCCTGGGACGGGAGCGGACCCGCCGCGGCTACGTGCTCGACGAGTCGAGCATGGAGCACTCGGCGCGCGAGACCCTCCAGAGCCTGTCGGTGACCACGCTGGGGTCGGTCCGCCAGACGGTGGCCGGCCTGTCCGGCGGCCAGCGCCAGGCCGTGGCCGTGGCCAAGTCGGTGATGTGGAACTCCAAGCTGCTGATCCTGGACGAGCCGACGGCGGCGCTGGGCATGGCCCAGACCCGCCAGGTGCTCGACCTGGTCCGGCGCCTGGCCGACCGGGACCTGGGGGTGGTCATCATCTCTCACAACCTCCACGACGTGTTCGAGGTGGCCGACCGCATCACCGTGCTGCGCCTCGGCCAGCGGGTGGCCATGCTGCACCGATCGGAGACGACCCAGCAGGAGGTGGTGCACGCCATCACCGCCGGCACGCTGGACCACGTCCCAGGCATGGCCGACGCGGCGGGGGTCGAGCCGTGACCGTCGATCCCCGCACCGCGCCCGACGTCGAGGGCGCCGACGTCATCGGCCCGGAGGACGAGCTGCCCCCGGCCGCCCCCGCGGTGAGCTTCGACAGCACGCCCGACACCTTGGGCGGCTACCTGCGCCGCTGGTGGCAGGGGGTCCGGGCCGGGGAGCTGGGCTCGCTGCCCATCATCGTCGGGCTGATCGTCATCGCCATCGTGTTCGGCACGCTGGACGACACGTTCTACGTCGAGCGCAACTTCACCAACCTGCTGCTGCAGATGGCGGCCACCTCGACGATCGCCATCGGCGTGGTGTTCGTGCTGCTCATCGGGGAGATCGACCTGTCGGTGGCCTTCGTCGGCGCGGTCGGCGGCGTGACCATGACCCTGCTGCTGCGGCCGGACGGCGCCCACTGGCCCTGGTGGGCTGCCCTGGGCTTCGCCCTGATCGTGACCACCACCATCGGGCTGGTGCAGGCGCTGGTCATCACCAAAGCCGGCGTGCCCTCCTTCGTGGTCACGCTGGCGGGCCTGCTCATCTGGAACGGCGTGGTGCTGATCCTCACCACCCAGTACTCGACGTCGGGCACCATCCGCATCCAGGACGAGACCATCGTCGGCATCGCCAACGACTTCCTCAGCGACGCCTGGGGCTGGGTGGTCGCCGGGGTGGGGGTGGCGAGCTACGCGCTGGTCCAGCTCCAGACGTCGCGCTCGCGCCGCTCCCGCGGGCTCGACGCCAAGCCGCTCGTGGTGATCGTCCTCCAGGTGGCCGGGCTAGCTCTCGTGGTCGGGGCGGCCGTGTGGTACGCCAACCGCGACCGCGGCATCCCGTCGGTGACGGTGCTGGTGCTGGCCATGTTCCTGCTGTGGTCGTTCGTGGCCTCGCGCACCCGCTTCGGGCGCCACGTCTACGCCGTCGGGGGCAACGCCGAGGCCGCCCGCCGGGCCGGCATCAACGTGGACCGGGTCCGGATCCTGGTGTTCATGATCGCCGGCTTCATGGCCGGGCTGGGCGGGGTCATCCTCGCCTCGCGGCTGCGGTCCGTGGCCACCAACACGGGCGGCGGCGACCTGTTGCTGAACGTGATCGCGGCGGCGGTGATCGGCGGCACCAGCCTGTTCGGAGGCCGGGGCCGGGTGGTGTCGGCGCTGCTGGGCGCGCTGGTGATCGCCTCCATCAGCAACGGCATGGGCCTGCTCAACCTGGCCACCGGCACGAAGTTCGTGATCACCGGTCTGGTGCTGCTGGCCGCGGTGCTGGTCGACTCGCTGTCGACCCGGCGTCGGGCGGCACGCGGCGTGGTGTAAGTCATGTGGCGACGCCGGCCCGCGGCGGTGGTCCTGGCCGCGGGCCTGCTCCTGGCCGCTTGCAGCTCCGGCTCGTCGGGGGATGGCAACGAGGCCGCTCCCCCGGCGAGCCCGGCGCCGCCGCCGGAAGCGCCACGGCCCGGCGTCGGGCCGATCGCCTTCGTCGACGTCGCCGCCGAGGCGGGGCTGGACTTCCGCCACGGCGCCTTCCGCTGGGGGGTGACCCCGGACCCCGTCTCCATGACGGGGTCCGGGGTTTGCTGGCTCGACTACGACAACGACGGCTGGCTGGACCTCTACGCGGTCAACTCGCACACCGACGACGAGACCTCCCAATGGGAGGACGAGGGCGGCCTGCCCCGCAGCGCGCTGTTCCACAACGAGGCGGGCGCCTTCGTCGACGTGAGCGAGGGCTCGGGCGCCGACCTGGACGGGCGGGGCAACGGGTGCGTGGCCGCCGACTTCGACCGAGACGGCCGCACCGACCTCTACGTGACGGGCGCCGACGCGGGGGCGCTGCTGTGGAACCAGGGCGACGGCCGCTTCCGAGAGGGGGCTGAGGCTGCCGGGGCGCCGGCGGTCGGCTGGTACGCGGGCGCCGCCGCCGGCGACGTGGACGGGAACGGCTGGCCCGACCTGTTCG
>JBKPRV010000064.1:0-9224 GCA_046734715.1 Actinomycetota bacterium
CGGTGATCGCGGGCATGCTCCAGGCCCCCGACCAGCGGCGCACCGAGAGGCCCGCCCACTGGGCGGTGTTCTTCGAGGTGGCCGACACCGACGCCACCGTGGCCCGGGCCGGAGAGCTGGGCGGCAGCGTCGCGTTCCGGCCCTTCGACATCCCTCACGTCGGCCGCCTGGCCGTCCTGGCCGACCCCTACGGCGCAGGCTTCACGGTCATGACCCGCGCCCACGAGCACTGAGCAGGAGGGTGGCCAGGTCGTCGGCGTAGGAGGTGACGTCGGCCTGGCCGGTGGCGAGGTGCTCGGTGAGCAGCGCCAGCAGGGCGCGGCGGACCGAGCGGGCGGCGACCGTGGCGGGCGTGAGGGCGACGATCTCGGGGAACCGAGAGGTCAGCCAGCCGGCGACCGTGGTGTCGAGGGCGGCCAGCAGGTCGCGGGCGGACTGGCGGGCGGTGGGGTTGGCGCGGAGGCCCTCGCCCAGCAGCATGCGCAGGACCGTCTCCTCCTGCAGCGTCTGGGCCACGAGCCAGGCGAAGAACGTGGTGAAGCGAGCGCGCGGGGCGAGGGCGAAGTCGGCGGGCGGGTCGTCGGCGGCCATGCGCTCGCCGTAGCGGCGCTCCT
This sequence comes from Actinomycetota bacterium, assembly GCA_046734715.1. GTDB lineage: Bacteria > Actinomycetota > Acidimicrobiia > Acidimicrobiales > VFJN01 > ZC4RG19. Next base: position 615 of record JBKPRV010000064.1, read on the forward strand.
CGATGAGGGCGCGCAGCAGGTCGGCCTTGGACGGGAAGTAGTGGTAGATGGTGGCGACGTTGAGGCCGCAGGCGGCGGCCAGGCGGCGCATCGAGGTGCCGGCGGCGCCGAGCTCGCCGACCAGAGCCAGGGCGGCGTCGAGGATGCGCGCCCGCGCGCCGGCCGTCGAGACGGTGGTCACGACCGAAGCTCGGGCGTGAACACCGCGGGCAGGCTGTTGATGGCCAGCACCAGGCTGGAGTCCCCGCGGTCGACGGGAGCGGCGCCGTCGCCGACGGCGCGGATGTCCCGCAGGCGGGCGAACAGCTCGGTGAACACCACGCCGATCTCCGCCCGGGCGAGGTTGGCGCCCAGGCAGTAGTGGGTGCCGATGCCGAAGCCGAGATGCGGGTTGGGGTCGCGGTCGACCCGGAACTCCTCGGGCGCGTCGAACACGTCCTCGTCCCGGTTGGCCGACTGGTAGAGCAGGAACACCCGGTCGCCCGCCTTCAGGTCGACCCCCAGGTAGGTGTGGTCGGCAGTGACCGTGCGCATGAACGACATGACCGGGCTGACGTAGCGGACGATCTCCTCCACCGCCAGGTCCATCAGCTCGGGCCGGGCCAGCAGCTTGGCGTGTTGGTCCGGGAAGCGGCTGAAGGCGATCAGGCCGCCGGACAGGGCGTTGCGGGTGGTCTCGTTGCCCGCCACCACCAGCAGGATCAGGAACATGATCAGCTCGTCGTGCGTGAGCTCCTGGTCGTCCACCGCACCGGCCTCGCCCGGCCGGGCCAGGGCGCCCTCGTCGTAGGCCTGGGTGAGGATGCCGATGATGTCGTCGGTGGAGCCGTCGGCCCGCCGAGCCTCGATGAGCTCGACGCACATCATGGCGAACTCGCCGCCCGCCTCGGCCGCCGCCACCAGCACGGGGTCGTCGGGCTCGGTGTGGCCGTCGCCCGCCATCATGGCGTCGCTCCAGCGGTAGAGCGGCCGGCGCTGCTCGGGGTCGAGGCCCATGAGCTCGGCGATCACGATCAGCGGCACGTGGCTGGCGATGTCGCCGACGAAGTCGCACTCACCCCGCTCGGCGATCTCGTCGATGATCTGGTTGGACAGGTCCCGGATGTGGTCGGACAGCTGGCGCACCATGCGCGGCGTGAAGCCCTTGTTGATGAGGCGGCGCTGGCGCGTGTGCTCGGGGTCGTCCATGGAGATGAGCGACATCGGGGCCGGGACGTTCGGCCGCACGCCCTGGGCCGCGGAGTACAGCTCCTGGTGCCGGGAGATGTGGGACACGTCCTCGTGCCGGGACACGACCCACAGCTCGTTGCGGGCATCCCACCACAGCGGTGCGTTCGCCCGTAGCCAGCGGTAGGCCTCCCAGGGGTCGTCGTAGAAGCGCGGGTCGAGGACGTCGATGTCCATGGGCGGAACTGTCCGACCAGTCGGGTGGCGGGACCCCTCGGCGAGCGTCATGGTCCCGCAGTCTGTCAAACGAACGTTTGATGGGCAACGGGTTCCCCACGGGCGCCGCCGGCCTGCCAGACTCCGAATGTGACGGACCGTCAGAAACAGCCCAACATCCTGTTCGTGATCTCCGATCAGGAGCGGGACTGGGCCTGGCTGCCGCCGTCGGTCCGGCTGCCCTGGCGGAGCCGGTTGGCGGCCGAGGGGCTCACCCTCGGCAACCACTACACACACTCGGCCCCGTGCTCACCGTCGCGGACAACCATGCACACCGGCCTGCACGTGCCGGAGCACGGCGTGGCCGACAACACGGTGTTCCCGTGGCACACCTCGCTCGACACCTCGGTGCCCACCATCGGAGCGGTGCTCCGCGACGCGGGCTACCGGTCGAGCTACATCGGCAAGTGGCACGTCAGCTACGGGCCCACGCCGCCGATGGAGGCCTACGGCTACAGCGACTGGGAGGGCAACGACCAGCACTTCATGGGCTGGGCGGGGACCGGCGTGCACTTCGACCCGGTGATCGCCGCCAACGCCGCCCACTGGCTGGCCCAGAACGCCACCACCCTCGACCAGCCGTGGTTCCTGACCGTGGCGCTGGTCAACCCGCACGACGTGATGTGGTTCCCGATCGACCAGCCGGGCTACCGGGCCGACCACCCCGACGAGCTGGCGGCGGCACGGGAGCTGCTGGCTGCGTCCAAGTGGATGGAGGGCGAGGTGGTGCCCGCCTACGAGGACGACTACCCCGAGGTGGTGGAGGCGCTGCCCGCCAACTTCGGGGACGACCTCATCTCCAAGCCGGCCTGCCAGCGGCAGTGGCGCTGGGACCAGCAACACGGCATCTGGGGCTACATCGAGCCCGGCGACGACCAGGCGTGGCGCCGCCACCTCGACTACTACGTCCGCCTCCACGAGCTGGCCGATGAGTCGCTCGGCACCGTGCTGGCGGCGCTCGAGGTCAGCGGTGCCTGGGACGACACGGTGATCGTGTTCACCTCCGACCATGGCGACATGTGCGGCTCGCACGGGCTGCGGTCCAAGGGCCCGTTCGTCTACGACGAGATCATGAAGGTCCCGGCCATCGTGCGGGCCCCCGGCCTCACCGAGCCGGGTGCGGTCTCCGGCGCGCTGACCAGCCACGTCGACCTGGCCCGCACCATCTGTGGCCTGGCGGGTGCCGACCCCGCGCCCGGCATGCGCGGGGTTGACCTGGGCCCGGTCCTGGCCGATCCCACTACCTCGGCGCGGGACCAGGTGCTGTTCTGCCACGCCACCGCCCACACGGTGAACATCCGCTCGACCCGCTGGCAGATCCGGGGCAGCTTCGACGGCCGCTACAAGTACGCGCGGTACTTCGGCGTGGGCGGCGGCCTGCCCAACGACGACCTGTCGGGTCGCCCCACCAAGATGTTGTACGGCCCCGACGCGGCCTTCGAGGACCACGAGCACGAGCTGTACGACCTGCAGGAAGACCCGCACGAGCTCGTCAACCTGGCCCACGACCCCGCTCGCCGGGCCGAGCTGCGGCGCCGCTTCGACGACCTGCTCGCCCTCGAAGCCGCCGAGTTCGTCATCCGCTGAGCCCGGCCCGATCCGGGTTCGGGGCGGTCGGGGCCGCCGGGTATGGTGAACCACTCACGGCGGCGTGGCCGAGTGGCTTAGGCAAGGGCCTGCAAAGCCCTGTACACCGGTTCGATTCCGGTCGCCGCCTCCAGCGAGCCTGTCCTGACGGGATTAGGACGGCTCCTCCTTGATCGGCGGCGGTTGGACGCGGGCGCGACCTCGTCGCAGATCACGCAGTAGGCCGATCTCTGCGCCGTGGTGGACGTGTTCGACCGCGATGCCCGATACCAGGCGGTGGATCGGCAGGCGTGGTCCATAGTGCGCCGGGCGCAGGTCCGTGAGCCGGGCGTCGTCGAGCGCATCGACCTCGGCCCGGAGGCTGTCCTGGGCCGACCACAGCCAACTGGCCAGCCCGTCGCGGGTCCCCGGCACCTCGAAGCGGGCAAGGTCGAAGCTCTGATCCTCGAAGGTCCAGTTGCGATAGACGTCGGTCCATACCGCGAGGTGGTGACGGGACGGCTGACCGGCACCGCCTCGAGCGCGATGGGGTGGCCGTGAGCGGCGGAAAGGAATCCGAGCCGCACAAAGTCACTGTGCCATGGATCGGGTGGGTCGTACGCTCCGGCCGTGCCCGACCAGAAGCCGCCCCGGGGGCTGGACGACGAGCGGGACACGCTGCTCTCGCTGCTGCAGTTCCAGCGGGACTCGGTGGTGCGCAAGGTCGAGGGCGTCAGCGACGAGGACGCCCGGCGCTCGCCAGTGGCCAGCGGGACCACGTTGCTGTGGCTGGTGAAGCACCTGTGCTTCGCCGAGTCGCTCTGGGTGGAGCGGCGCTTCGCCGGCCTCGACGTCACCATCAGCGGCGACAGCGTGGAGGTCGAAGGCGACACCCTGGACGCCGCGGTCGCCGCCTACCGGGACACGTGGGCGCGGGTCGGGGCCATCGTCGCCGACGCCGAGCTGGACGAGCCGTGCCGGGACGCGGGCCCGCCCGGTCCCACCAACCTGCGCTGGGTGCTGGGCCACCTGCTGGAGGAGACTGCCCGCCACGCGGGGCACGCCGACATCCTGCGCGAGCTGATCGACGGCAGCACCGGGCGGTGAGGCCATGCGTCCGCTGGCGATCGAGAGCTTCGACGTCCGCGACGGGCACGTGGTCGCGGTCGACGAGATCGTCCCGCTGGCGGTCGAAGCCGACCTGAGCACGGGCGAGATCGTCGGCACCTGGACCTGGGACCTGCGCCCCGAGCTCCGTGATCGTCGGACCGCTACCGCGGTAGCCCTCACCCGCGCCGACATCGTGGTCGCCTCGCCGGCGGCCGGGGGGCTGGTGCGCATCGACCGGGCCACGGGTGCCACCACGGTCGTGCCGCTGACCGTGAATGCGGGTCGGCTGCGGCGCGACGGCGAGACCGTCTGGGCCGCGGCCGGCAACGACGACTACGACAACGACGATGACTTCGGCGATGCACCGCCGCGCCCCGTGGTGTGGGAAGGCGTCCCCGAGGACGAGGACGACGACATGGAAGGCGACCCGACGGCCTTGATCCTGCCGCCGACCCCGGTCTGGCGCGTCGACGGCACCACGGTCACCGCCTACGACTTCGGCGGGCAGGTGGAGGACTTCGTGGTGCTGGACGGCACGGTGGTCGCGGTGTGCACGCTGCCGACGGACCCGCTGATCAAGGTGGCCCAGGGGGAGGGCTGGATCAGCTACGCGCGCCCGGCCACGGTGCTGCGCGGCGATCCCGTGCGGGGCCTGGCGAAGGTGGCGACCGTGCCGGAGGGGGCCGGCGACCTGGTCGTCGACGGCGGTGCCGTGTGGCTGGTCGGCTACGACCGTGACTTCGAGCCGGCGACGGTCCTCCGGCTCGGGCCGCAGGACGCGGAGCCGGTCTTGGTGCAGCGGATGGGGCGCCGCGAGCCCGATCCGGTCACCGTCGTCGGCGGGCGGGTCATATCGCTCGACTCGGACGGGCTCCGCGTCGACCTCCCGCCGCTGGCCGAGGACACCTCGGTGGACGGCGCGGTCGTCTGGTTCCGACAAGAGAGCCGGCCCACACTCGTGGGGTTCGACGTCGAGCGGGCCACGGTCGCGGAGATGGCGCTCGACATCGACACCGAGCCGTTCGTCCCGCCGCCGGTGCCCCCCGGGCTCGACCTCGACCGCTACGAGGCGGAGCAGCGCGACAGCCTGCGCGAGGTCTTCGTCGGCGGTTGGGTGGCGGAGGACGGCAGCCGCAGGCCGTACATCGACGGTGTCACGTTCGAGTCGTTCGAGCTGCGGGGCAGCTTCCCCGACACCGTGATCGTGGCGCTGTTCCGCTCGGAGAACCGGCCCGGTATCCGGTTCGGCCGGCGCTGGAGGCTCTACGACGAGCTCGGCAACCTCGAGGGCGAGTCGCTCGAGTACGCCGACGTCGGGCTCATGGAGGACGTCGAATCCGGGGACGGACTGCCCATGACAGACGCCTGTACCGCCGACGCCGAGGGCATCGTGTGGTTCGACCAGCGCTGGCAGGATGACGGGGCATGGCCCTGACTCCGTTGCCGCCCGACGACGAGCAGCAGCGGCGGCTCGACGTGCTGTGGCTGGCCGAGGTCACCGGCGGGCGGCTGAGCCGCTGGGAGGTCGTCGAGCCCGCGCCCGCGGCGTTGGCCGCGGCCGGGATTCCCATCGGTGCGTAAAGTCGCGATCGTGGACGACGAGTTCCTGCTCTTCGCCGGCTCCGCCAGTCGGCGCCTGGGGCACTCGATCGCCGAGTACCTGGGGCGTGAGCTGGGGCAGTCGGAGACGTTGCGGTTCTCCGAGGGCAACCTGTTCGTGCGGGTGCTGGAGAACGTGCGGGGCCGGGACGTGTTCCTCGTCCAGGGCACGGCCTTCCCCGCCAACGACAACTTCATGGAGCTGTTGTTCTGGATCGACGCGCTGAAGCGGGCCAGCGCCGCGTCGGTCACCGCGGTCATCCCGTACTTCAGCTACGCCAAGGGCGACAAGAAGGACGAGCCCCGGGTGTCGATCCGGGCCCGGGTGTGCGCCGACGCCATCGAGGTCGCGGGCGCGGACCGGGTGGTGACGCTGGACCTCCACGCCCCCCAGCTGCAGGGCTTCTTCCGCATCCCGGTGGACGACCTCTACTCCCTCCCGGTGCTGTGCGACGCCATCGCCGCCAAGGGGATCGAGAACCTGGTGGTGGTGGCGCCCGACGCCGGCTTCGCCCGGAAGGCTCGTGAGTGGGCCAACCGCCTGCGGGCGCCGACCGCCATCGCCGACAAGCGCCGCGTCGACCACACGGAGTCGGCCGAGATCGTCGAGCTGATCGGCTCGGTCGAGGGCCGCAACGCGCTGATCGTCGACGACTTCACCATCTCGGCCGGGACGCTGGTTGACGCCGCCCGGGTGCTGGTCGAGCGCGGGGCGGCGTCTGTCTACGCGGCCGTGACCCACGGGCTGCTGGCCGGCCCCGCCAGCGACCGCCTCGACCGCAGCCCCATCGAGCGGCTGTTCATGACCGACAGCGTCGAGACCCAGCCCGACGGGCTGTCCCCGAAGGTCGAGGTCGTGTCGGTCGCGGGGCTGCTGGGCGAGGCCATCCGCCGCATCGCCCGGCGCGAGAGCATCTCGGTCCTGTTCGAGTAGCGGCCGCGAAAGGGCCGGGCATGGACACCGGAAACGAGGTCGCTGATCGGCGAGATGTGCCGGTAGCGTCCGTGGTTCGTGCTGGGCGCCCCCTCTCACCCGACACACCTCGAGGCCGAACGCCGGGCGGGAACGCTCGCGGGGATCGTCGCGTACTCGCTGTGGGGTGTGTTCCCGCTGGTGTTCCACCGGCTGGAGGCGGTCGGGGCCGGCGAGATCCTGTTGCACCGGGTGGTCTGGTCGTTCGTGGTGGTGGCCGGGGCGCTGGCCCTGCGGGGCGAGCGGGGCTGGCTGGCCGAGGTGCGGGCCCGGCCCGGCGCGCTGCCGCGGCTGGCGGTGGCCGCGGTGCTGCTCTCGGCCAACTGGCTCGTCTACGTCTGGGCGGTCAACCACGGCCGCGTGGTCGAGGCGGCCCTCGGGTACTACATCAACCCGCTGATCACGGTGGCCCTGGCGGTGGTGGTGCTGCGCGAGCACCTGCGCCGGCTGCAGCTGGTGGCGCTCGGGTTCGGCGCCGCGGCCGTGGCCGTCCTCACCGTCGCGTACGGCCGCCTGCCGTGGGTCGCGCTGGTGCTGGCGTGCTCGTTCGGGGGCTACGGCTTCATCAAGAAGGCTGTGCCGGTGAGGGCCCTGGCCTCGGTGGCGACCGAGACGCTGGTGCTGCTGCCCGCGGCCCTCGGCGCCCTGGTGATCATGGAGGCTCGGGGCGGCGCCGCCTTCCTCCACGGCAGCCTGGGCCGCGACCTGCTGCTGGGGGGCCTCGGCGTGATCACGGTGGTGCCGCTGGCCCTGTTCGGCGCGGCGGCCCGGCGCATCCCGCTCTCGCTGCTGGGCCTGCTCCAGTACCTGACGCCGACGCTGCAACTGCTGTGCGGCGTGACCATCCTGGGCGAGCCGCTGCCACCCGCGCGGCTGGCGGGCTTCGTGCTGGTGTGGGTGGCACTGGCAGTCCTCACCGTGGACATGCTGCGCCGCGCCCGGCGCCGGCTCGAGGAGGACGAGCCCGAGGACCCGCCGGCGGTGGCAGAGGCGGCTTGAGCGGCCAGACTCGGGGCGGATGAACTTCCTGGGCCACACCCACGTCGCCCTGGCCGGGGGCGACGACGACCCCGGGTTCGTGCTCGGAGCCGTGTTGCCCGATCTGGCGCCCATGGCCGGGATCCGGCTGGCGGCGCGCCAGCTGGAGGGCCCGCTGGGCGACGGCGTGCGCTGTCACCTGCGGGCCGATGCCGCGTTCCACGCCGATCCTCGGTTCGTCACCGGCAGCCGCGCCCTGCGCCGGGCCCTGGCGGCGCGAGGGGTCGAGTCGGGCCCGGCCCGGGCGGTCGGCCACGCCGGTTGGGAGCTGCTGCTCGACGGGACCCTGGTGGCGACCGAGGCCGAGGAGGCGTTCCGGGGCGCCCTGGCCCAGGGCGAGCGCGCCCTGCCGGCCCTGGCGGACGGCGACCGTAAGCGTTGGGCCGCGTTCCTGGCCCGGCGGCGCAGCTCGTCCGGCCTCCACTACGACGATCCCGCGTGGGTCGCCGACCGGCTCTACGCCATGCTGGCCCGCCGTCCCCGCCTGGCCCTTCCCGCCGGACAGGTGCCCCTGGTGGCGGACGTGCTCGCGGCCCAGGCTCCCGCGGTCCGAGAGGTGGCGGCCGCGGTCCTCGACGACACGGCCCGGCAGGTGAGCGGCCCGGGCGGTGCGCGCCCCCTCGTCTAGCCTCGGCGGCGACATGTGCTCCCGCCTCCTGCCCCGGTCCGCGTTGCTGGTCGCGCTCGCGGTGGTGGCGCTGGGTCTGCTGGGCGCCCGGCCCGTCGATCCGCGCACGGGCGAGGAGGGGCCGGCCGAATGGACGGCCGGTGAGACGGCGGGGCCGATGATCGTCGCGCCGGCGATCGACCGGATCAGCACCTCGGCCCGCGCCGGGGTGCTGGCCGCGGTGGCGGCGGCCGCAGCCGGACCGGTGGCGGGG